>NZ_MVQX01000086.1 GCF_002067275.1 Methanomethylovorans sp. PtaU1.Bin093
ATTTGGCTTTCCGTTCATGTCATATGTTCCGACAACCCAGGTAGGTGTCGGAAATGCGAGTGTCTTTGCTCCGATAGATTGTTTCATGGTTTAATGTTCTTTCAGATGATATAAAATGGTTTTCGAGCCAAATCCGAATGTTTTTCTATCGAGAATTTTGATCAGAAGGTGCAGAACACTCTGCTGGCCTGGTAGGGATCTTGGTAATAAATGTAGTGTAGCATCCTGTTTTTTATTAAAAAGTGAGGGGAAAAAGTCCTCTCAAAAGCAAATTAAGGCTCACTATACAACATATATTTATACGTAAATTATCAGATAGGAACTATATCTATACAGTTATGGACTAAAATTTTATAGCAAATCTTGAATTTTGAGAAAAGAAAAAATGAGGTAAGTCATGAAAGTAATAGCAATGAACGGAAGTCCAAGAAAGGAATGGAACACAGCAACTCTGCTTGAAAAAGCTCTTGAAGGTGCAGCTTCGGAAGGTGCAGAAACAGAGATAATTCATCTCTATGACCTGAATTTTAAAGGATGTACAAGTTGTTTTGCCTGTAAATTAAAAAATGGGAAAAGCTATGGGAAATGTGCAATGAAGGATGAACTGACATCGGTGTTGGAAAAACTGAAAAATGCCGATGCAGTAATCCTAGGATCACCCATATACCTTGGAAATTTGACAGGCGAAATGAGATCATTTATGGAGCGGTTTATATTCCCATATCTGGTATACTCTGCTAACCCAGTAACACTATATCCAAAGAATATCTCTGTTGGGTACATTTACACGATGGGTGCAAAGGGAGAGCACTTTGATTTCTTTGGATTCAATAAAGTAATTGAAGTAAATGAAGCAATTGCAACGAAGATCTTCGGATATTCCGAATCATTGTGCAGTACCAATACATATCAGTTCGATGACTATTCAAAGTATGTTGCGGATATTTTTGATCTCAAAGAAAAAGCAAAAATACACGAAGAAGTATTTCCGCAGGACTGTAAGAAAGCCTTTGAGATGGGAGCAGGGTTAGTAAAACGACAAAGTGCAGAGGCTTCTGATTAACCCTCTATTTTTTAAGGTATCGTAAACTTGAAGTGAAATCTATTCTCCTAATTCCAGCTTTGTCCTTTTCTACAGGGCCTATAGGAAGATTTGCCTTGCCCTTAACTTTGCTAGATCTCTTTACCAAAGGCATGGATAAAAATCCTATAACTAAATAGAGTGGATTTTATCTGACTCCACCACGCACGAACAAAGCTATACAGAGCCTTTACAGGGATCATATACATACTATCCCAGATCCACACCGGAATTTATTTTGGGGAGATCCTTTGAAACCATATACATGGCAAACATCTCCAGTTCATCGAACGGTATCTGTATCTCTTTTAGTGTGTTCTTCATATGGAATCCTGCAAGCTCTTCAGCATAAGATTCAATGGTCTTTTCCCATTCCTCTATAATTCTGGCCTTTTCTTCTTCAGGTATCCCTGTTTTTGAGACGTTGGAGATCATCCACAATGCGAACTCCCTTATGATCAAAAAACCCACTGGACAAGGCTGCAAGCCTATGGAATTACCGGAAGTGTTCACTTTGAACGGATACAGGCCGCATACAATGGGACGCTGATAATAGACACCGCATCTGTCATGCGGTTTTAAAAAAGAGCAAGGCGTTTCTATCCTGTAAAGAGGGCTAATAGGCATCTCGCTCTGTATCCTCTTTGCCTTTTCAGGGTCCATCTGAGAGAAATTCCTGTACTCCTCCTCGAATATGTGGATCTGGCCATGCTTGCAGCAATGTGCTTCACATTCCTCAGGGCATATGTAATATTGCAGTATGCTCTGTATGGTACCATAGTGGATGGCCTTTTTGACAGCTTCTCTCATATCCATAAATGATCGTTACCAGTTTTGTGTTTTTGAGGATCGTGCCTATATAAGGCGTCTGATAAACTCAATAAGTTGAATATATATGTTTTCCCGGAAAGAAAGTGTATTCCAGAGCTACTGCCTTTCCTTAAGGTGCTCACAAGCATTTTTAAATGCGGTCTTGTTTTAATTTTATTGAGACCAATTGCTTCCTGCTATTGAAAAAGTTCCTGTAGGACAGGTAGCAAGCCACATACGAAGAAATTGAAGTTGTCGAAAGCAACATGAAAGTGACCATGATCTGATATTTTATTGCCTCTATGGGAGCTATCCCTGCGAGTATCAATCCCGTCATCATTCCAGGCAGTGATACGATCCCTAATGTTCTTGCAGAGTCGATGGTTGGGATCATGCCTGTTTTTATAGCATCCCTTATTATTCCTATAGAAGAAGGCAGGATATCTGCACCCAGAGACAATTTTGTTTCCACTTCCTCTCTCTTGTTCTTGAAATCAGACAGCATCTGCTTATAGCATACTCCCAGTGCAACCATAGAATTGCTGATGATCATACCGCCTACAGGAATTATCTGATATGGCTCATATGCTATTGTCCCCGAGAATACAAGTACAGAAAGGGTCAGCACCGTGCCTGTTGCAATGGCACTGAAAGATATTGCCAGTATCTTGTTAATGCCCTTCCCTCTTTTGGAAGCATTGTATGCAGCGTTGAAGGTCATAAAAAGGAGGAGAAGGGTTGTAAACAGAGGGCTTTCAAGACCAAATATGTATTCAAGGATGTATCCTAGAATAACGAGCTGGACCACAGCCCTTACCACACTGATCAGGGTTTCCTTCCCAAGACCCAGCTTTTGTGAATATGATAGATAAAGCGACACCAGCACAAGGGAAGAAGCAATGAGCAATGACGTATTGTCGATATCTACTGAACCATTCATTTTAAAACCTCCAGAGACTTGATCTCTCCGGCTTCCAGGGTAATGATCTTGTTTGCATACTTCTGGCTTTGTTCGGGATCATGCGTGATCCACAGGACAGTAATACC
>NZ_MVQX01000087.1 GCF_002067275.1 Methanomethylovorans sp. PtaU1.Bin093
CTGTCCACGTTCCGTACTGTACTTAAGTGCGCGAGCCTTTGGGAACTTCGGATCGCTGCTATGCTCACTCTATGATTTAAATACTCATTCTTACAGCTACTTATTCTCTACTAGTGGCCACTGTATTTTTTATCTGATCCTGTTCTTCGATAGCAGTGATGGATCTATGTTTCTTTTTTTTATGATAGTAAACTAACTATAATTTGCTGTTTTATTTCTGCGGCAATTATTGGTCTATTGTCAAAGTTTTTGCTGAGGCAACATACATATATCTTTACTTTTATCTACCCCCTCATGACATCCAGATTCGAGATATTACATAAGGATGCTGCAGGGCGCATAGGTAGACTCACCACTGCCCATGGTGTAGTGGAAACTCCTACTGTTATGCCTGTTATCAATCCCAATATCCAGACCATTAAGCCTTCAGAAATGCGAGATTTCGGGGCTCAAATGCTCATCACTAATTCTTATATCATCTATCGCAAGGAAGAGCTGCGCGAGAAAGCTCTTAAGGATGGCCTGCATTCCCTGCTGGATTTCGATGGTCCTATTATGACAGATTCGGGCTCCTTCCAATTATCAGTGTATGGTGAGGTAGAGGTGAGCAACGCTCAAATTGTGGAGTTCCAGCAGAAGATTGGCTCGGATATAGTTGTTCCTCTGGATATTCCCACCCCTCCTAATGTAACAAGAGAGCAGGCAGAAGCTGAACTTGAAACTACCATCCAACGCCTTAAGGCAGCTAGAGAGCTGGCCAATGGTGACATGTTAATCGCTGGCCCTGTCCAAGGTTCAAGTTATCTGGACCTGCGTGAACAATGTGCACATACTCTCTCAGAAGTGGGCTTTGACTTATATCCATTTGGAGCGGTCGTACCTCTCATGGAAACATACCGCTATGCAGATTTGGTTGATGTCATCATTGCTGCCAAAAAAGGATTGGACCCTTCTGCTCCCGTTCATCTGTTTGGCGCAGGTCATCCCATGATGTTCGCACTTGCAGTATCTCTTGGATGCGATCTGTTCGATTCAGCAGCTTATGCCCTTTATGCTAAGGACAGGAGATATATCACTACTACAGGCACATATCATCTGGACCAGCTTCAATATCTTCCATGTTCCTGTCCTGTATGTGTCTCTCATACGGCAGAACAACTCAAAAAAGCATCTAATTGTCAGGACCTTCTAGCCCGGCATAATCTTTATGTAACTTTTGAAGAAATGCGCTATGTGAAACAATCCATTAAAGAAGGTAACTTGCTGGAACTTGTTGAACAAAGATGCCGTGCGCATCCAAGATTGCTTTCAGCCTTGAAGCAGATGTATAAGTATTCCGATTGGCTGGAAATGCACGATCCTGCATCCAAATCCACATTTTTTTACTGTGGACCTGAATCATCCAAGCGTCCTGAAGTTCTGAGATTCTCCCGCAGGTTAGGCCGTTTCTCACTTAAAGGTAAAGCTTTGATCAGAGCTTCACCTACACGTATCGACTCTGAGTTCGATCATGTGCTCATATTCAGACCGCCATTTGGTGCATTTCCTCAGGAGCTCTCTGAGATCTACCCGTTCAATACCGAATCAGTTCACATTCCTGACTATGAATCCCTTGAAGAAGCATATATGAATGTCCTTGAACTTATTGGACTAAATCCTCATGTAGAATTCACTTTCATGATCGCAGAAAGGTTTGATCATCCCCTCGTAGAGGAATTGAAACAGGTAGCAACTATTATCTAATATTCTCATTAACTAAAAATAGTAAGGATTTCCAAAAAAGTTCTTGTTGCGGTGATTTAATTGGTTTCAATCTCAGATTCAAAGACTACCCATCCTTTCATTGAATTACTAAGACCGGAAATTGCAGATATGGACCTTGCCTTGCCGGCAGCAAGTGCATTACTGGCTTCCTATCTGGCAACAGGTTCTCTGCCTCCCCTTTTCCCATTTATCATTGCAGTAATAGGAGGCTACGCAGCCATTACGAGCTCCTACGTGTATAATGACTGCTGTGATGTGGATATTGATTCTATAAACCTTCCAAATAGGCCCCTTCCATCCAGACAACTCAGTAAACAAAAGGCTCTGAAATACGCCATATTTCTGGGAGTGATAGCATCAGCAGCTGCATTGATCCTCAATCCAGAATCATTCGTTGTGCTCATTGTAGCAGTGCTAACAATCAGCATATATTCAAGTGTGGCCAAAAGGACCACTTTCCTAAGTTTCATTCCCGTAGGCATAGCTTATGGACTTGTACCTATTGGTGTATGGCTGGCCTTTGATCCCGCAGGGATACTTAAACATCCTGATAATGGTGCTATTTTACCTCTTCCTGCTATTTTCCTGGGTCTCATGATGTGTTTCACTGACTGGGGCTTCACGCTCTCTGGTGTGGCAAGGGATGTAGAAGGAGACCGTGCCCGTGGTGCACCAACTTTTCCTGTAACATTCGGTGTGCCTGCTACATCCAGATTCGTGACGGTCATGTGGATCGTAGGGGTTTTTGCCTCCATTGCAATAGGCATCACTGCCCATCTTGGGCCAGTGTTTTTTACTGGTGCCATTCTTGCGGGTATATGGATGTTGTCACAATCATTTGATTTCATCAAGAACCCCACTCCTCAAAGAGGTGGACGTCTCTTCCTTCAGGGTTCACGTTACAGAGGCATCATGTTCGGTTCACTTATAGTTGATGTACTACTACTGGTATTATCAGCCACTTACGCTTCAATAATATGGTAAGGTAATGATCATGGATGCAGATATTGTAGTAATCGGTGCATCTCCGGCAGGTCTCATGGCTGCCCGCAATGCCGCATTAAAGGGTACAAATGTAATTCTGATCGACAGGAAAGAGGCAATCGGCAATCCTACTCATCCTGCAAACACTTTCTTTAAAGGGATGTTCGACAAGACGGGTGAAACCGTTGACCAGAGCTATGTGATAAAGAATCTCAAAGGTGCACATATAGTAGCTCCTTCCGGTGGTGAGGTTGCTGTAGAAAGCCCGGCGTATTTCCTAGATCGCAGGAAGTTCGATGAATACTATGCACAGCAGGTGCTTAAGGCAGGAGTTGACATTCGCACAGGAGTAGAATCTTTAAATGTTATCCGTAATGAAGGCATCTTTTCCATAAGTACCAATGAAGGAATGCTGAAGTCTAAGATTGTCATAATCTCAGATGGTATAAATTCCAGAATTGCAGGGCTTCTGGGTATGAAACCCATCAAATATCCTCGTGATATAGCATGGTCTATGGAAGCCGAGGTGGAGGCTCCGGGTCTGGGAGAACCTGACATGTTCGAATATTATGTAGGAAACCATGCTCCTGGATGGAAATCAACATATTCACCATGTGGCGGTGATCGCGCAACTCTGGGAGTATATGTACGCAGGCATGGTACAGATGTCTCATCTTTCTTTGATACATGGGTGGAGCGTTTCAAGAAGATCAAGGGCTTGGAAGAACTGTCCTTTATTAAAAAGTCAGTGGGTGGAGATCCCATAGCTGCCATTCCCGGAGATATAGTAGGTGAAGGAGTTATGGTCACTGGAGGCTCTGCTGCCCAGTCAGGCATAGGATATGGGATGCATGCTGGTCAAATGTGCGGTGACGTGGCAGCAGATGCCATTGCAAAGAATGATGTTTCTGCCAGGTTCCTGTCAGAGTACAGAAAACGCTGGAACCAGGAATATAGAAATGAGTACTATATGGGTCGTATCGCCCTTGAGACCCTGCGTAAGATGACAGATAAGGAAATAGATGCTATGATGCAGGTATTTGAAGGTGAGGACCTTTCTTTCATTCAAGGTACGCCCTTAAATAAGGCAATACATGCAGCTATGTTCATGCTCAGGAAAAAGCCATCTTCATTGCTTGCCTACAGGGCAGCATTGAGAAGGAAGTGAACAGTGGTTATGGATAAGTATTATTTTTACAGGAATCCCCTTTTCAAGGTCTATGCAACGGTCCAGAATGGTCTTGTTAAGATGGACACCGAAGGTTTAGTATCTCCTATTTTAAACTCGATGGTAAAAGACCTGATGCAGATGTTCGAAGGTACGAAACCTTCTTTAGTGGAGGCTGATAGGCTCATTTATTCCACGTGGATGCCTCCAATACCCAGCAAACCCTTTGATAGGCTGGTATCCAGCCAGATGGGTAATATGAGAGGTAAGTATATACCAGAGCAGCTGACCATTTCCATTACCGAGGATTGTCCCAATAAATGCCTTCACTGTGCATTGCCTGATACAAAGAATCGTGCAAAGCTGGAACCAAATGTTGTGAGATCGATCATCGATCAGGCACAGGGGATGGGTACTACTTTAATTATATTTGATGGAGGAGAACCCTTACTTTATGCAGGTCTGGAAGAGCTGATATCTCATGTAGACCAGGAGCGTGCTATTCCCGGTCTGTTCACTTCTGGAGTTGGGCTAACTGTAGAAAGGGCACAAAGCCTTAAAGAGGCTGGCCTGTACATGCTTAGTGTGAGCCTGGACAGTGCACATGAAGATGGTCATGACCTTATGCGTGGCCGTTCCGGTGTCTTCAGAGATGCCATGTCAGCAATACGTAACGGAGTAGAGGCTGGTCTGTTTGTGAATATCTATGTGGTCATCTCTCCGAGGAACATACATGAACTGGACGATTTCTATCAATTGGCTCGCGAAACAGGTGTACATGAGATCTCCTTCTTTGAGATAGTTCCCACTGGCAGATGGCTTGATCATACGAATGAAGTGCTCTCTGCCGCAGACCGTAAAAAATTCGATGAGTTTATATCCCGTGCATCTGTGAGTGAGGGCCCACGTATATTTCCAATACCACATGTTGTAGGAAAAATGGGTTGTTTTGCCGGGCGAAAATGGCTGCATATAACACCCGAAGGGAACGTATGGCCATGTTCCTGCCTGCCTTTAAGTTATGGCAATATACATAATGATAGCCTTAAAACCATATGGAAAAATATCACTGAAGACCCCACCTTCACAGGTGGTAAATGCTTGATGCGCAATTCCGAATTCAGACGTATCCGTCTGGGTTTAAATGATCAAAAAGAACAAAATTGAAAGTTAAGGGTGAGAACACCCTTATTAGCTTCTTTTTTATAACAGTCCAGATCTCTGAAGCGCCATGAGATTTTCTGTAGTGAGCTTTTCTCCGGCCTTGAACTTATCAAAGATGTCTTCGGCATCCTTACGCATATCGGCCTTGGATACTTCTCTTCTGCCCTCGGTTTCTCCCTTCTTGAGCTTGCGGACCTCTTTATCAATGTCCCTTATCTCTTTCTGGGCAGCGATGAACTTCTTGTGTTTCTCATCTGCACTTTCCTGGAACTTTACGAATTCCTTGTGAGCGGCATCGGATTCTGCACGTATCTTATCAGCTTCTTTAAAGGTGGCTATCATAAGATCATGATATTCCTGCGCCTTCTGTGCATACTCGGACAGCAATGTGTGCTCCTTTGAAGCCTCGTCCCTTATATCCTGTGCTTTTGTGAGCAGTTCCTTTAGTTCCTGATTGCTTTCAAGCTGCTGCTTTTTTGCATTATACATCTTGCGTAGCTCAGTGATCTTGTTTACAAGTTCTCTTTCCTTACTTGTGCTCAGGACTTCTGTCTGCTGTGCAAATTCCAGACGATCGATATCTTTACGGATGTCCTTGATGGATGGGCCTGTAAGGTTATTCTCTCCGCGTATAGTGTCTATCTGGGCATAGATCTCATTGGCCTTGTTGTTGATCTCATCCCTAAGGTCCTTGTGCTCTTTAACCTTCACATTGTTCTCATCACGAAGGTTTTTATAGTTCTGAGCCTCATTGATAAGGTCTTTTGTCTTCTTGTTGAGCTCATTGCGTTTTGCAGCAAGCTTGCTTGCCTCGGCATTGAGTTCGTTGCGCTGTGTCTTGTATTCCTCGGACAGTCTTTTCAGTTCTGTCTTCTTCTCGTTCAGTTCTTTCAACATCGCTTGTTAATCCTCCCTCTCCGGCATTGAAGCCGGCATTTCATGCATTTCTAATGCACGATACACACCGCTGATCCAGATCGAAAGATTCGATAACTGGAATCACAGCTTTGAGGTTCTTCTCTATTATCACAACATCTGCATGTTGTCGTAGTATTGGTTTAGAATTGAATGCTATAGCATATCTTGCTCTTTTGAAGATACATATATCATTCGCTCCGTCACCCACGACTATGCAATCTTCAGGTGCGATCCCGTGCTGAGCTGCAATTTCTTCAAGCACCAGTTCCTTTGAGTTCTGTGCAGTAAGAGATCCTATCACTTCACCCGTGATGATGCCATCTTTTACGATCAGTTCATTGGATACTACGTGGTCGATACCAAGTAGTTTTCCCACTCTTTCCGAAGATAGTGTGAATCCCCCGGATACCATTGCAGTTGTATATCCTCTGGATCTCACGAAACTGACCAGTTCTTTGGCACCTGGCATCAGAGGCATCTTTTCCAGAGCCTTTATTGCATCTTCTAACTTCAATCCATTTAGAAGTCTTACCCTTTCAGTAAGTGCCTGGAAGAAATTTATTTCTCCTCTCATTGCTCTTTCGGTTATTGCTGATACCTCTTGGCCAACTCCCGCCGCCTTAGCAAGCTCATCGATAGTTTCAGCATCGATCAACGTGCTGTCCATATCAAAAACTATCAGTTTCTTACTACTATTACTTCTCTCAGAAAGATCACTTATATAACTCACTTGATCAACCTAGGATTAAAGATTGTAAATGGGGCTTATGGAACAGGCTGATGTGAAATAAATGACATTGCTTTTAACCTTTTCGGATAGATCCCTGTAAGCTGCTATAAGCTCCTGATAACCCTGCTTAGGGGTATTTTGCTTTCCAAAAGTAATATATGCTACACTGCACTATTGCTGTACTGTGATTTTACATGGCCAAGATTGGAATCATTAAGCTAGGTAACTTAGGTATGAGCCAGGTAGTGGACCTGGTCCAGGATGAGATCGCAGCAAGAGAAGGGATCACTGTTCGTGTATTTGGTACAGGTCCCAAGATGGGGAAAGATGAAGCAGCTGCAACAGCTGATCTCAAGAAAATGGAAGCAGATTTCTATGTTATGATCAGCCCCAACTCCAGTGCACCCGGCCCAACTGCAGCACGTGAACTTTACAAAGATGTTCCATGCATAATCATTTCAGATGGCCCGACAAAGAAAGAGGACCGTGAGGCTCTTCAACAGGCAGGTTTCGGTTACATCATTATGACCGTAGACCCGCTCATCGGTGCAAAGACTGAGTTCCTTGATCCTGTGGAAATGGCCTCCTTCAACTCCGATGCAATGAAAGTCCTTTCAACATGCGGTGTTGTAAGGCTCATTCAGGAAGAACTGGACAAGGTCGCAGCCCAGGTAGATGCAGGAGAACCTATCCAGTTGCCTCACATTCTTGCAAAGCCAGAGGTATGTATCGAAAGAGCTCATTTCAACAACCCTTATGCAAAGGCAAAGGGTCTTGCAGCACTCCACATGGCTGACATGGTCGCAAAGATCAACTTCCCTGCATGCTTCATGATGAAGGAACTTGAACAGGTAGCTCTTACAACTGCAGCTGGTCACGAAATGATGAGGGCAGCAGCACAGCTTGCCATAGAGGCACGTGAAATAGAGAAAGCTAACGACAGCGTTTTCAGACAGCCTCACTCCAAGAAGGGAGGCAAGCAGTTCCAGAAGACAAAGCTGTATGAAAAACCCCAGTGAAGTACTCACAGGTACTTCCTTTTCTTTTTCTAACAGATCTTATGGACCTTATAATCGTTTTTTTGGCTGCTATCATTATTTTTGTAGTCTTTGTTGCGATCACAGCATTTTTTCTCAAGTCTGCGCTGGACCTTCACAAAAGAACCATGGATGCAGTGGCATCTCATAATGCAAAGCATCAGGATGATCTAAAGTCAGAAGATAACGAAATAGAAGAAAAAAGCCAGTAAAGATATTCTGGCTTATTGTCTCACTCTTGGCATGGCAATGATCTCTCTTATCTGAGCATCGAAGAATCTTTGTGAATGTGCCGGCTTCATAACAACAGCTACATCTGCACCGTGGCCTGTACCTGCAATAGCAATAACCTCTGTTCCAGGGGTCACAGGGATCTTACCGGAGTCAGCTGCCATCATTGTTATTTCCACGACCACTTTGAACCCTTGGCCGAACAATGACCTCAAAGTGTTCGATATCACGTCTATTCTGCTTGTTCCTCCCAGTTTGTTAGAGATCGCTCTCTCTATGCCTGAGAACAGGTGGGACTGCGTAACAACCTCTACTCCCATATCCTGTAATTCCTTTAAAGCATCGGTTTCCATTTCCCATTTTCCATCTTCTTTGACCCCATACTGGTAGCTCACACAAACTATCTTCAGCATTTTTCCTTTTGCAGCTTTTGCCATTTCCAGTGCTGTGTATCCGGTGGTGCTTGACACTACTATCTGCCTGATCCCCAGCTCTTCAGCCCTTTTGATAGCAGCATCAATGACCAGCTGTGTATTCTCCTTGCCTGTGCTTTCAAGGTACATTATTGGTTTTTCCATGTTACCCTTCCTTAATTTTTATGAACGATGCTCTTATCTATCATGATCAGTATAAAATATCAGCGATTAAATAAGTGTTAGGTAGAAACAGGTGATCTTTTGGCAGAAACAGATTACGATGACA
The DNA here is from genome assembly GCF_002067275.1 of Methanomethylovorans sp. PtaU1.Bin093. Classification (GTDB taxonomy): domain Archaea; phylum Halobacteriota; class Methanosarcinia; order Methanosarcinales; family Methanosarcinaceae; genus Methanomethylovorans. The sequence goes on from NZ_MVQX01000087.1 coordinate 8,699, forward strand.
AGAACGTGAAAATAGTAACAAAACCCATCATATCAGAAAATCCAGTGCTTATAGAGGGTTTTCCGGGAATAGGTCTGGTGGGAAATATCGCAAGCCAGCAGATCATAGATGAACTCAAGATGACCTATGTAGGTTCCATTGATTCAAGACATTTCCCTCCGATAGCTGTGCTTTACGAAGGTCTCATCAACATGCCAGTCAGGATATACGAAAGTGAGGAGCGCAATCTTGTGATGGTCGTTTCAGATATACCCATAAATCCGGTAGTATCTTATGATATCAGCAGAGCATTGCTGGACTGGGCCAAGGGGATCAACGTAAAGGAAATTGTTTCCATCGCAGGCATAGCTACGATGTCCGAAGAGCGCAAAGTGTTTGGTGCGGCTACAACACCAGAAATGCTTGAACGGATAAAGGATAAAGTGGAAGTGTTCCAGATGGGTACCATTTCCGGTATATCAGGGAGCATTATGGCAGAGTGCCTGGTCAGGGAAATACCGGCCATCAGCCTTTTGGGAGCCACCCAAAGCCAAAATCCGGATCCACGAGCAGCAGCAGTGGTGATAGATGTCTTAAATCTGCTCTACGATCTCTCAGTGAATACAGAAAGCCTGATCGAACAGGCGGAGAAGATAGAGATCGAAATGCAGAGGCTTGCAGAGGATGTAAAATCAACCGAGCAGCAGCCTGCACCGAGGAAAGAGTTCCCCATGTATGGGTGATAGCATGGAGTACATTGCATTAACAGGTATGTCCGAGCGTGTGATTTCCGAGCTACGGGATCGCCATCCCCTTACCATTGAAGTGCGCAGTCCTAACAATTTCTTCGCAGCTTACAAAGCCAATATAGGCGACTTCATATTCGTCACTCATGTAAGTCCGGACGATCTGCGCGGAGGCACTATGGGTATCGTAGCAAAAGTGCTCAGGCATCAGGTGATCACTCACAGAATGGTCCAAAGCAATGATCTCTATTATGAGGAACGCGAAATGACCATGTTGCGTATACAGCTTGAACCCAGGTTCATAGCAAGGGTGCGCCGTGTTACCTGCAATCAGATGTGTAAAGCTGCTAAGGTAGATGCTGAGGAAATGCCCTTCTTTGATGCCAGATAAATTAAGTTTGTATTTTGGGGCATTCTCTTAAGCCTCTTTTATATTTTTGGCTTCATAGTTTTCTTTTGGATCAAGGGTCAACAGGCAGGATCATTCGATCTCTGCCCTTACAGTTGTGAAAACCGGTCCACGAATATCTATCTTCTTGTTATTGCTGGTTATATAGCGCTGAGCCAGGGGCTTGATCCTTATATTTATCTCCGAAGGCACTTTTACTATCCTAACTCTTGTTTCCACCAGTTTTTCACCATTCTTTGCAGCTTCTTCGATCTCCCACGCTGATTGGGCGGCAAAGGCATCTATGAACCTTATGCCAGTCCTTGCGGAATCATTTTCAAAAGCCTCTTCCCACTTCTTATTATTGGGCAATCCCAGAATGTCGCTCTTAAATGCCAGCACTTCATTGAAAGCAGCAGGACCACATAGCTTAGTGTTCTCTTCGGGCTCCACGACCGATACTTTCACTTTTCTGCCATAGACCGTACCTTCCCATGCAGAGAACTCACAGGGACTGGGCTCAGAACCATGCAAGTCACATTGTTTGACTATAGCAGCAAGTATCTGCTCTCCTTCAGGGGTAGCAGGTGTTTTTTCCACATAGACCATCTTTGCAAGTTCACTGTCCTGCATGTTCCATGGAGAGTACTGTGGTATCTGCGGATATGTAAGGGAACGTACATCCATAGCACCATACAGGATCATTGCAAGTCTTTCCACTCCCAGTCCCAGGTTCATTACCGGATAGGGTATCTCATACTCTGCAAGTGCGGTAGGTGAATATATTCCGAAGGTAGCAATTTCGACCCAGCCATCCGAATATTTTGTCTTGGAACCCACCAGCTTCGGGTGATATGCAAATACCTCTATCTGCGTATCAGGTACATAGTACTTGCTTCTCTTTTCATCAGGTCTGAACCTGAACTTTTCAAAACCGAACTGTGCCAGAAGACCTTGAGCAACCGCTTTTCCATGATCTACCGTTACATCCTCGTCCATGATGACACATGAAGCAGAATAATATGTCATGAGACGGGCAGCGTCTTCGGCCTGTTCTCTTCTGAAACAGCGGTCTATGGAGAAGAAGTTAAAAGGAGGCTCAGCACGTTCCAGTATGCCTGACAGACTTATGAACCATCCGGAGGTCATATGGCTGCGCAATGTCTTACGGCCACATACAGGTGCCAATTCCTTGAACTCAGGGAAGACCTGATCTATCATTTCCACTATAAGCGAGTCAGAAACAGCTAATTCTATTGACATTTCGGGTACCAGGTCATCTCCTTCGATATCGCCTTTCTTGTAGGAATGAAGTATCTTCCTGATCCTTTCAATGCCTTCCTCTCCAATATCCCCGATCATTCCTTTGATCATGGCGATCCGTTCATCGGATATGCCTACGTTGGGCCTGGGCAGTCCTCCTATATAGAAACATCTGTCAAGGACTGCAAGTGCTTCATGTCCGAATTGTTTGTGTACTTCTTTCTCATCGACTATAAGAGGATTCATCATCTCGTGAAAGCCCATCCGCAGGTACGCTTCTCTCAGACGGGATATGGTCTCGTAGACGGGATGCACTTTACCATAGTTAAGCTCCATGTGGGGGTATCCCTGGTTGATGTTTGCTCTTTTCACATATTGTCTGCCATTGTTCCACGCAGCATCAAAGTCTTCTTTAGCGGCTGTTTTGATCTCTTCAGGGTTGAATCTCATAGTGATGTCCTCTAAGATGATGGTTAATTCGGTGCGATATTATTTATTTGTTTATTTACGGGATAAGAATTGATTTTCAAGTGCTTGCATAGCCATTTCAAGTTTTTGTTGTCTGACCGCTGCTGTGAGTTCTCCTCGTGCTATCTCCAGTAGCAGACGCGATCTGTCTGTCTTTGCCCGAAGTCCATGTGTCATAGCATCCGGGTAATCGAATAACATCAAGCCTGTGTATAATTCTTCCATGATGTTCAGATATCTCTCTCCTTCATCCAGCATCCCATTGCGTATCAGATCGAGTATATGTCTCTTTATCTCTCCTCCTACATCTCCCAACCCATTGAGATATGCCACAGGTTCAACTTTCAATTCTTCAGGCTCAGGGACGTCTTTTCCAGAAACAAGTGCATATATGACGCTGCATTCTGTAAATTCCTGCTGGGCATGTTCCACAAAACCCCCATAATGTAGATCAGGCTGATCTTTAAGGACCAAGTTCATTTTTTCTATGTTTTCTCTTGCAGTCTGGATCGTGGAATATGCCCGTTCAAGTTCCATCTTATGGACATGCTGCATCGCTACTCTGCAATTCCGCACTACTTCCCTTGACAGCATTATACCCTGTTCTCGGGCTTTATCTTTTTCTTCCAGCTCTTCTCTGATATGTTCAATGATATTCTTTATCATGGTCCCTTCTTTCGGATCCACATCCGATCATACATTTGTCATATTTGCAACTATAAGGGTGTTATTTCAGTAAACATTCCTTATTAAAGGCCTCCTATCATCCGAAGCCTTCAAAACATTAATTTAGAAATGGTTTTAAGAGGATGTATTCCTTACAGGATAACATCCATATTCCTTTAAAAGGAAGTATTAATCATCTACAGGAATGGTTTCAAGCTGACTTGCAACATTCCATATCAGAGTACGGGTGTGTAATGGGATGTTTGGATCATTGCTGATATCTTCCAAGATAGAAATGCTTGCTGTTGTCCTCATGAACAGAGGCTCTCCCTCATTTTTCAGTGTGGTCAGCACATCACTTGCAGAACGCCTTATATTCCTTGGAACAGAACTGTCATTTGCGATCTGCTCTAATATCTGTATACACTGGTTTATAACATCTTTAAAATCATTTGCCATACAAATCACCTTCAGATGACTTATCACTAAAATAAGATAATCAAATTACAACTAAACCATTATATGGTATAAAAAGACTTTCATTGGTAATATATCATTAACGTAACAGAGGAATACATGAGTCAAAAGGATGAAGAATCAATAAGCAAGATCTCACGGATGCTTGAGATCGGTGGTACCATGCTGGCACAGCACTGTGCAGAATGCGGGGCTCCATTGTTCAGGTATAAAGGTAATGTGATCTGCCCGCTATGTGATACAGGACAAAGACCTTCTGCTCAGGCACAGGATAGATCCCCGGAAAAAAAGAAGGGCCTATCTTCTGAGTTCCCTGCCAATACAGAGGATAAACAGCAAGTTGCTTCCTCAGTAAATGTGGTCGCTTCTTCGGGTGGTCTGCCAGCCGGGGTCAATGACACAACTCCTATGGGCCCAGAAGTTCCAGGACCATCAAAGTCTATACCTGCAAGTTCTTTACAGGAACTGGAAGATATGATTATCAAAAAAACCATTATACTTGCGCAGTCCATGCAGCAGGAACAGGACCCTCGCAGGATAAAAGAGTTCCTCGAACTTATTGAACAGAGCCTGGACCTAATAGACAGGCTGAAGAAGTAGTCCTGGTAAAGGGGATAAATATCAAGCTGCAGCTTATCCTTTATAGTCCCCTGACACTACTTCCCTTATCCTGGCGGCGGTCTTGGGTCCAATGTTCTGGACCTTTATCAATTCTTTATATTGTGCCTTCATCACATTCTCCACGCTTCCAAAATGCTTAAGAAGGCTTTTTGCAGCTTTCGGTCCGATATCGTTTATGGCAGAAACTATGTATTCCTGCTGTTCTGATAACATCTGAGAGGCCTTTTTTCCATGGATCTTTATTTCCCTCTGTTCATCAGATTGTTCCCTTTTTGCAAGGGTCTGGATGAGCATAGCACTATCTTCAGCATCCCTTGTGTAGAATATAGATACCCCAAAGTCTATTCCTATGGAGGCAAGAGTTCCATGTATCGATCTAGGGTTTATCTGACGTGCTGAGAACAAGCCCCCACCCTCTATCAACAGGACAGGCTTTTGATAGCAGCGTGAGATATTGGAGATCTGCTCGAACAAAGTGTTGTTCAGGAGAGAACTTACAAAATCCTCTGCGCTCTTTCTTTCAATAGCTATCCTTTCGCTGATAACATAATCTCCTATTTCCAGGGTCTTGACATCGATGTCCACCCCAAGCTTTTCAAGCTCTCTGGCAACCTGGCTGCGCACTTCCCGGTGATCTATAACTACTCTTATGCCTTTATCATGGAATTCAGACAATTGCTTCTGGTCCTTTTCGATCTGCTGTGGGGCATATTGTTCCAAAGTGGTGGCATTTGCAGGCATGATCTCCTGCAACTCCTTCATATTGCTCTGCATCCGGCGTTCCTTGGACAGGCTGCTCCAATAATAACCTTCATCCCTGGTACCTTTGGTGACGAGTACCACGACCCTACCTGCATGTTTCCTTGCTGTTCTGCCCTTACGCTGTATGCTCCTTATTTCAGAAGGGATCGGTTCATAAAATACAACAAGGTCTGTCGAGGGTATGTCCAATCCTTCCTCTGCCACAGAAGTTGCCACCAGTACATTATATACGCCTTTTTTGAAGTCCTCGATGATCTGAACCTGTTGTTTCTGAGTAAGACCTTTATCTTTGTATTTCGAGCTTTGTCCTACAAACCGCACAGGGTGGATATCTTCCATTGCTTCCAGGGAAGCTGTGACCATATCTGCAGTATCTCTGTAGTTCGTGAAAACTATTACTCTTGACTCCGGTCTCCCGGCTATCTGTCTGGATACGATGTTCCTCACCATCTCAAGTTTCGGATGTTCGGTGTCAGTATCCTTTATCCGGTGAATGGCCTGGCGCATGTAGAGGTCCTCGGCCAGTCTTTTTGAAGCCTTGCTCCCGCTCTTTGAATATGCTTCGTGTTCCAGCCTTTCCATGTACTTGCGCAAGGATTCCATCCCCTGCGTCTCAATTATCTCTACGGCATGGTTCACCTTCATTATTTCGGCAACGACAGATATTGCTGCATAGACCGATGGGTCAGGCAGACCTCTCAGCTCTTCCTGGAGTTTTTTCTGCATACCCAACAGGTCTTTCTTAGTAACGAACTTAGGATTATGTACAGGGAACCCAAGTTCTGTGAGTTTTGTGAACCTTTCCTCCATCACCTTTTCGAGCAATCCTTTGATCTCAGCCATATCTTTCGGAAGATCGATCTTTATCCATTCTATCTCCTTCTTATGGATATAGGGTCTCACATCGCTATCAGATTCTGTCTTCACGGCAACTGATCTTATGTGCAGGGCTTCACATACCTCGCTTATTTTCTCATCAGTGCTTCCGGGACTTGCGGTTATCCCGAGGCAATGAGGGTTCCTTGCATTTTCAAAATACTTCTCTGCTATGTATGTGTAAGCGTAGTTGCCCACTGCTCTATGCGCTTCATCGAATGTTATATGACAGATATCATCAAGACCGATGCGTTTTGTAATTATGTCGTTCTCAATGACCTGGGGTGTGGAAACGATCAATTTTCCGTTCTTCCAGAGATCTGCTCTTTTTTCGGGAGCCACACTTCCGGTAAAAGTAATGATCTGCTCTTCAGATATGTTCATTACTTTTTTAAAAAAAGCTGCGTGCTGTTCTACAAGAGGTTTCGTGGGCGACAGTATAAGGGCTTTACCCCCGAATTTTTCCATCCTGGCCGCAATGACAAGTAAAGACACTATGGTTTTTCCAAGGCCGGTGGGAAGCACTATTAATGTGGGTGATGAAAGGGCCCGGCCCGCAAGGTCAAGCTGATAAAGCCTTTGCTCAACCATATCCGATCGTATAAGGGGATGTTTGATATAGTTTGTCATGTCACATTCTTTTCGTCGAGTGTAACAGTATACGACCCCTATATTTTTAAATATGTGCAAGCACAGTGAAAGTATTACAAGGGCTTTCCTGCAGTTTCAATTTTTTTAGCTCTATATACGAGTTCATAAAGCACATCATCTATTGTATCAACAGAAGCCCTGACCTGCTGCATACTATCTCTATCCCTTATTGTCACTGTATTATCTTCCAGTGTGTCGTAGTCAATAGTAATGCAATAGGGAGTGCCTATCTCGTCATTACGCCTATAGCGGCGACCAATGGTTCCAGAATCATCATACGCAGCCAGAAGGCCCTTGTCTCTGAGTCTGGAAGCGATCTCCTTTGCAGGCTCTATGAGTTCCCGCCTGGTTAATAAAGGCAACACTGCCACCTTTATGGGAGATACTTCTTTCTTGAACCTCAGCACTATCCTTGCCTCATCTTCGTTATCTCCTTCAGAAGCTTTGGCAGGGACGATCTCTTCATCATAGGCATGTTCCATCACTGAATAGAGTATCCTGTCGATACCGAAAGAAGGCTCTATCACATGTGGCACTATGTTCTCTCCGCTGACCTTGATGGTCTCTTGTGTGAACTCAACCAGTTCTCTGGGCACTGTGAATTCTTCTCCGTCCACTGAGACTTTGATCTCTTCTTTTTCGAGTGCTTCCTGCGGCAGGGCTTTGAGGGCTTCAGCAACAACCTTTGCCTTGCCTTTGAACATAGGTCCCATTTTTCCCATATTGGGCTTGACCACGAACTTCTCAACCATACGCGGCTGTTCATATTCAATGTAGATGGAAAGCTCCGTTTTGCTCATGTTAGCATGGGCTGAAAGATCGTAATCTGTCCTGTCAGCGATACCCACAACTTCCACCCAGCCGAACCTTTCTGTAAGGATCTCCGCATCCCAGCAATCGATGGCATAGTGGGCCATTTCATCTTTCCTGTGCTGCCTGAACCTCAGTTTTTCCGGGGAGATGCCAACACGCTGCAGGAAATGATCGACAAGTGCCACCTGATAGGCAAGGAACTCATGTGCAATGATCCCTTTGTCTACTGCTTCCCTGACCGTCATGATCTCAGATGAGCCTTTGTCCTGTGCGGCATCAGAATAGAGGTTCAGGGCCGTATTTCCAAATCTTTGTATGTTGGGATGGGTCTTGACCCTTGGGTCAATGAAGATCTCGGCTTCGGCCTGAGTGAACTCCCGAAGCCTTATTACTCCCTGCCTTGGTGAAATTTCGTTGCGATATGATTTTCCTATCTGGGTTGCACCGAAGGGCAGTTTATCACGGTAATATCTTGCAAGTCTAAGGAAATCCACGAACATTCCCTGAGCAGTTTCAGGCCTGAGGTATCCTTTCCTGCCGTTTCCAGGGCCTATCTGGGTCTTGAACATGAGATTGAATTCGTAGGTATTCCCCAGATCTCCCCCGCATTCAGGGCACTTAACGCCGTTCTGCGCAATGGTCCTGTCCAGCTCTTCATCTGTAAGGCCATCTGCTTCTTCAACGATGTGCTTTATCAGATGGTCTGCTCTGAAAGCTTCTCCACACTGTTTACACTCGCAAAGGGGATCTGAGAACCCTCCAACGTGACCTGATGCTACAAACACTTCTTCAATTCCTATGGTAGGGCACTCGATCTCCATGAACCCTTCCTGGATAACGTATATTTCTCTCCATATCTGTTCTATCCTGCGTTTTAAAGTGCTTCCCAGAGGCCCGTAATCATAGAATCCGGCTGTTCCTCCATACAGCTCGAAGGAGTTCCACAAGAATCCACGGCGTTTGGCCAGTTCTATTACCTGCTCATATCTATCCATAATGATCCTCAACAGTGATTATTAATCGTATGAATGTTATTCTATGATAGGACATCGATATTCCCATTGGATTTAACATTATCGAGGTTGTCATAATCACTTTTCTTGTCCAAACATGTTCATAAAACAGGAACACAAGTCCATAAAGCTTATATGCGTGATCATATATACAAAGGAATAAGCAAGGCCGAAAGAAGCATTTTCATATCGTACCACCACCAACAATCATTTCAATGAGTCTTTTAAAAATCAATGGCCTTGCTTTACTCCTCTGAAGAAGCTTATTTTCTTATTACTATTTACTTTATCATGTGGATATGTTAAATCTCTATACTGTGCACATTGGCAGAAAACCCCTTTGTTTCCACTGGAGAATAGAGTTAACTCTATCTGGTATATGTATTGTAAAAAAGTAAAAGTGAAGGGGTTCTTATTCTCCCAGTACTTCCTTTACTGTCATTCCATCATGAACGATTTTGGAGATATGGGATACAAGTTTTACCGGGTCTTCGGACTGGAATACATTCCTTCCGATGGCAACACCACTGCCTCCCGCCTGCAGGGAGTCATATACCATCTGAAGCAGCTGTCTCTCCGTGTCCATCTGTGGCCCGCCAGCTATAACAATAGGCACCGGACACCCTTCAACAACTTCCTTGAATGTTTCTATACTTCCTGTATAATTTGTCTTGACAATATCGGCTCCCAGTTCAGCTCCAATGCGTGCGGCATGCTTCACGAACATGACATCATGTTCAGAAGTGACCTTCGGTCCTCGGGGGTACATCATGGCAATGAGCGGCATACCCCATTCATCGCATGCCCTTGCAACAAAACCAAGGTCTTTGAGCATCTGTGCTTCGTCATCAGCACCGACATTGATGTGAACTGAAACTGCATCTGCACCGATCTTTATTGCTTCTTCCACAGTGGTCACCAAAACCTTATGGTTCGGGTCCGGTCCCAGGGATGTAGAGGCAGAAAGGTGAATTATAAGTCCTACATCTCTTCCATATCCTCTGTGGCCATATCTGGGCAGTCCCATATGTCCAAGCACTGCATTAGCCCCTCCCTCTGCAACTTTATTTACTGTGGCTGGGAGGTCTATTATGCCCCTGATAGGTCCTGCACCCACGCCGTGGTCCATGGGTATGATTATAGTCTTCCCGGTGTTACGGTTGAAGATCCTTTCCATCCGTACGGATTTACCAATCTCGCTCATGACTTGTTATAATTGATTGAACATACATATTCTTTACGTAGCAACTATGTGCTCAGATGTTCTCATGCTGGTATTGGCCTTTATATCCTTCTTCCACTTCCGCATGCAGCTCGTAGAACAGCAGCTGTATGATACGCGCATTCTTGCGCACGTTGAAACCTTCAGGGTTATGCACCAGCAACATAGATTCACTTCTTCCCCTATAGCCGGAGTCCCATACGGCTGTACCTATGTTCACCCCGCATCTTAACATTGTAGATCTGGGTCGTGCTATGGCGGCCAGGTCTTTCGGTATGTTGACTATCTCATTAAAAACCACTTTGTAAGTTCCGGGAAGAAGATACACCCATCCTTCGTCATCGAATTCAAGGGGTCTGCTCAGAGGCAGCTTTCTGCAGGAGTTATCAAAATCAATAGCTCCAGCCCCTTCCATCAGTTCGACACGTTGCAATGTCATCTCAACACTATTGGGCTGGAGCTGCATTTCCATGTCTATCATGTTTTCCATTAGTGGCAGTAGTGGGGGTTTTGCAAGTATTCTCTCTCTTAGTTCTTTCCTGGATAGAAGGGTCATGAGGCAGAATTGGTGTACTAGGTTATTAGAATATCGGATATTATTGAAAAGCAAACATTATCTTATCAATAATACTTATTTAAGTAACCACTTAACTTAAATACATTAAATTTGTACTAATATATGGACGTGGGATAGTATACCTGCAATAAAGGTCAGTTCATCTCTGACCTCTGCAGGTGCTATGTCGTGTCATAGATAGAATAGTAAAGGAGATGCATGATGAACAGCACATATCTTGTAAAGGAAGGCAACAGGCCTGAGGTCGTTTTTAGGATCACTCTCAGCCCCGATGGAAAGACTTACATGAAGGAGTATTCCCTTGTTTTCCCAAAGTACAGAACTGCCGATATCCCACGTTATGATCCGGTGGTTCTTGCCGAGGTCCAGGCCGTGGCAAAAACAGGTGATCTGGGGTACTGTGAGTTTGTACCCGGAGATGAGTGAATTTACTAAAAAATTAAAATATTTATTTTATTTTTTATTTCTATTTTGCTTTTTCCTTTTCTGTATCCTGGATCGAATTTAAATTTCTATGGATCTCTTGTTGTTCTGTTTCCCAATTGGCTGTTAACAAATTAAGAAACACTTCAATAACTTCTGATTCCCTATTTTCGACCAAAGGAATCTTTATATATTGATACGGCAAATATTTTATTAAAGACTATAAAACGGGGGTACACTACTTGAAAATTCAGCTATTGACTACAAATATTCTACACTTTGTATCATTTGCATATGCTTGAATCAAAATGTGATGTGCACTCAAGATCTTATATAGTCTCTAATTGAGGAGGTACAAATGCAACTCAAATCAACTAGTTCTATTAATGTTCTGATAGTGTTGTCCTTTGTGATAATGACCGTAGGACTATCTTCAGCTGCCGACCTAAGTCAATGGGCTTCAGGTGCCACTGCAAGCAGCGAGTACTCTGCTTCTGGTTGGTCAGCAAACAAAGCTACAGGTGCGCCGGATACCGCTAAGTGCGGAGATGTCAATACTGCCTGGGCTCCCAGCTCATCGGGTTCGGACCCAGAGTGGTTGAAGTTGTCGTTCACAACACCTGTTCTGGCTACAGGCATTCGTGTCCATGAGACCTATAATGCGGGATCCATATACCAGGTGGACCTTGTGGATACTTCGGGTCAGAGCCATACAGTATGGACCGGAACAGACAGCACTGCTTGTCCCGGCTGGTTCGAGATCACTTTCCCTAAAACCGAATATGCAGTGAATGGTGTTATCCTGCATACTAAGATAGCAGGCTGGGAGGAGATCGATACAGTCGAGCTTATTGGGGACACTGATACCACCACAGTGCCGTCTTCAACTTCTGGCACATCCACTGGTACTGCATCCCCCACTAATGTGGGTGTTTCTCCAAGACAGTGGGCTTCAGGTGCCACAGCAAGCAGTGAGTACTCTGCTTCTGGCTGGTCGGCAAACCAGGCTGCAGGTGCGCCAATACCGATAAGTGCGGAGATATCAATACTGCCTGGGCTCCCAGCTCATCAGGTTCGGACCCAGAATGGTTGAAGCTGTCTTTCGAAAAGCCTGTCCAGGCCACAGGTGTACGTGTCCACGAGACCTATAATGCGGGATCCATGTACCAGGTGGACCTTGTGGATACTTCGGGTCAGAGCCATACAGTATGGACGGGAACAGACAGCACTGCTTGTCCTGGCTGGTTCGAGATCACTTTCCCCCAAACCGAGTATTCTGTAAGCAATGTTATCCTGTACACTAAGATAGCAGGCTGGGAGGAGATCGATGCAGTCGAACTGCTGGGTGAGGGCGCTGGAGGGACCGGTGCATCAGTTCCATCTTCGCCATCTTCGGTTGCGACCATAACATTCGAATCGCGCACGACTCCTATGGGAAGTACTGTGCAGATCCCCATTACATTGCAAGGAGTTACCGGTAACATTGGAAACATGGACCTTACGTTGCAATACGACCCGGCTGTTCTGGAGGCAAAGGAAGTCATGAACGGCCCACTTACCCAGAGTGCCATCTTTGATTCTAATATCGTAGCAGGGAACATTAAAGTGAGCCTCGCTTCAAATCAGGGTTTTGGTGGCGATGGTGTAATAGCTTATGTAAAGTTCAATGTGATCGGAGCTGTGGGTTCATCTTCTCCGCTGAAGATCTCCAGAGTTTCGGCAAACAATGCAGACGATCTGCAGTCAGTTACGATCTCTGCTAAAGACGGACTTTTCAAGGTTATCAGTGCAACAGAAGGTTCAGGGGACGCTGATGGTGATGGCACCTATTCAGCAATGGATGCCCTGGCAGCATTGCAGATGTCAGTGGGTAAGATGGATAAGCAATCCTTTATGGATATGAATAAGGATGGAGAGATAACTTCACTTGATGCAAGGATGATCTTGCAGCTGGCAGTAAAATGAACGAACCATTAATGGAGGGAATAATATGAGAATAATAATATGTGCTCTGCTCTTGATAAGTCTTATATCCGTAGCATCAGGTGCATCTTTGGTTGTAAGCATAGGGGACATTCAAGGTTCACCGGGTAGTACTGTCCAGGTGCCCATTATGGTCGAAGGCGCCACAGATGTCGGAAGTGTGGACATAATGCTGAAATATGATGCCTCGGTGCTTAAGGCTGTCAGTGTGGAAACTTCCGATCTAGGTAAGAATGCCATTATGGAATCGAATCTCGCAAACCCGGGCCAGGTAAACATTGCACTTGTGGATGCTTCCGGTATCAATGGAGAAGGTGAGATAGCTACCATCTCCTTCTCTGTGCTGGGTGAAACAGGGGCATCCAGTCCTCTGTCACTGGTAGAAGCTTCGGTTTTTGATCTTGAACTGGTGGAGCAGCAGACCACTATCAGTAATGGGGCATTCACTGTTGCAGAATCTAAAGGCGCAGGATATGCGTTCTTTTTGATAACATTGATAGCAGCCGTGCTTGCTGCAATGGTCATAAGGAAAAATTGATCGTTCCATTGTAGGGGCATTTTATTTTTTGCCCCTTCTACCTTCTATTTTATATATTGCAGCCCGGACATTTCACCTTTTTCAATGTCACAAAAACAAGTTGTCAAAAACCACGATCAGAGCAAGAGCAGTAATGGGCCCGGGGAGATTCGAACTCCCGACCTCCGCCGTGTGAAGGCGACGTCATGACCAGCTAGACCACAGGCCCTTTGAGCAGGGTAGAATAGTATTCCTTCTCTATAAGCCTATCGCTGCAACATTATATCAGGTTTTCTGGGACCTGACGTATCTGTAGGTGAAAGATCCTGCCAGTATGGCTCCGGCTATTATTGTGAAAAGTGCCAGGTCACTGGGCATAATTGCATACAAACCTACAGCTATCAATGTACCAGTGGCCACGGCCACAGGGATCAAAAGTGAGTGTTTTCTGATCTGTTGCTCTTTTGGGTCTGTCATCAGTTCACATTCCTTTAGTAATATATAAGCAACATCCAATTATATATATTTTTCTCAATATAATTTCATATAGCGTTTGGATGCAATGCAATTCCTTCAGGACAACAGTCCTAGAGCCATGCAGGCCACTGCAGCATATCTCATGAGCTTCCCCAGGAACACAAGAACAGAGAAGGTCTTAAAGTCAAGTTTCATAACGCCGCCCATGGCCGTGATGGCATCGCCTATTACCGGCACCCAGGTGAAAAGCAGGGAATACACGCCGTACTTAGTGAACCACTTCTCGGCATTATCCAGACGCTGCTGCGGGATAGACAGGTATTTTTCAACCAGGTCTTTGCGCCCCACAAGGCCGATGTAATATGTGGTACATGCGCCGCAATAATTTCCCACAGATGCGACCATGACCACTGAGATAGGATCAAACCCTTTGTTAATGAGTAACAACAGCAGCGCTTCAGAACCGAATGGTAGCACTGTGGAAGCAAGAAAACTTGCCAGGAAAAGGCCCGCATATCCGTAAACAGCAAGATCCAGAACTCCGGTCATTGCATCCAATTGGACCATTTAGCATAAATATCAGGCGCATCTCTGCAATTCTCACGGGCCACAGAAATATTAATGGATGTAACTAAAAAGAATACCAGTTCTCATAATGATCTCAGGTCAAGTTCACGTTGTTCATGTTCAAAAAGGCTTAAGTCGGCACAGGTACAATCTGTTCCCATGCTTGCGTCTGAAGTCCTATCACGTTTGCGGGGCATATATAATCCGGGTTTTTTCGACAGGATGAATGACCCCTTCTATGTGCTGATCTCCACAGTGCTGTCACAGCGCACCAGGGACGATGTTACCATTCCCACCACAGAGAAATTGTTCAGGGTCTATGGTTCCCCGCAGGTTATGGCAGGCGCAGATCCTGAGGATATCGAGAAACTGATAAAGGACGTGGGGTTCTACAGGGTCAAGTCCGGGCGTATCATAGAGATCTCAAGGATATTGCTTGAGGAATATGAGGGTAAAGTGCCGGATAATATCGATGAGCTTCTCAAGCTGCCGGGAGTGGGCAGAAAAACCGCTAACTGTGTGCTTACATACGCCTTTCGTAAGGATGCCATTGCAGTGGATACCCATGTGCACAGGATATCCAATCGGCTTGGTCTGGTCACCACGCACACTCCTGAGGAAACGGAAACCGAGCTCGAACATGTGGTCCCCAGGGAACTGTGGCAATACGTCAATGAACTGCTGGTGAGGTTCGGCCAGGATGTATGCAGGCCGATTTCCCCGAAATGTGATGTTTGTGTGCTGGCAGACCTTTGTCCGTCCAGAGTGATACGGGTCACTAAATAAAATAACAACTTCTTTACTGTGTTTGCATCTCATAATCTATAAAGCACAAATACTCTATACTTCCTGCGGGCAGGAACAAATCTACAAGCCTTTTTTCCACTTACAGGAGTTATTCATGAAAGCTACTCAGATCGATCATGCACTTGACGGCACGCTGACCCCTGAAATGGAGTTGATCTCCAGAATCGAGAAAATGGATGAAGAAACTGTCATTTCTCGCGTTGAAGATGGGAGCCTTGTTATCATGAAGAGGGACAATGGCCGGTGCGTTGCCATAGGCAGGGGAGCAACAACTAAGGTAAATGTGAACCTTGGGACTTCTTCTGACACCATCCATCCGGGTGAAGAGATAGAAAAGGCGCATATTGCAGAAAAATATGGTGCGGACACCATAACCGATCTTTCCATGGGCGGCGATATATCTGCCATCCGCCGGTCCATCTTTGGACACACGTCCCTGCCGATAACTACCGTCCCTGTCTATCAGGCTGTTGTGGAAAAGGGTCTGATGGATATGACTGCAGATGACATTCTTTCTTACCTGAAGATTCAAGTGGATGAAGGTGTGAGTTCTGTTGTGCTGCACTGCGTGCAGAAAAAGATGCTTGAAAGGATAAAAGGTGCAGGCAGGGTCATGGGTATGGTCTCTAAGGGCGGATCGTTCACAAGCGTATTCATGCTGTCTAACAAGTGTGAGAACCCCTTCATTGAGCATTTTGATGAGGTCATGGAGATCCTTAGGAAAAAAGATGTTGTGCTCTCTCTGGGTAACACCATGCGCAGTGGCTGTATCCATGATCTGTGGGACGAAGCCCATAAAATGGAGGCTGAGAGCAATGCGCAGCTTGCACATAAGGCGCATGAACATGGAGTGCAGGTCATCATAGAAGGCATGGGCGGTCATATACAGGCAAATGACATTGCTGCAAGAGTTCAGTTCTATAGGTCCCTTTCAAATTATCCCTTGTTCGTTGCAGGCCCGCTGCCCACAGATATTGCTGTAGGCTATGATCACATTGCAGGAGCTGTGGGAGCAAGCATGGCAAGCGGTGCAGGTGCTGATTATCTGTGTTATATCACTCCGGCTGAACATCTGTCCCTTCCGTCACCGGAGCAGGTACGCGAGGGTCTGGTCGCCTTCAAGATCGCATCTCATATCGGAGATTCCATAAAATACGGTATAAGCGGCAAGGATCTGGAACTTGCCAGGAAGCGTGTGAGATTTGACTGGGAAGGCCAGATGGAACATGCGCTTGACCCCGATAAACCCAGGACCATGTGCCCGGATAACCCGGGTCCGTGTACAATGTGTGGAAAATATTGTGCTATCAGTATCATGAGCAATTATCTGGCGGAGGGTAACTGACTAATCACAAAGCAGTTATCACTCGATTCAAAAACCCAATGGCCCATCGTTTATTCTAAGCTCTTTCAACACGGAGGAACCTTTTGAGTCAACTGCTACTATCGCAGAAACATTTCCGGAGTTGATCTGGCTTTCGATGATTTTCCCTTTGCCTTCAGGTACAAAGTAACTTTCGATCCCCCATTCAACTATCACCATATTATCATAAGCAGAGGTAACTGTTCCTTTCATCCTCACTTCACCGCTCTTTGACAATGGTTTTGTATGGCTTACTGAATCAATGCTCCAGTACTTTTCTTTTTTGGAAAGAGTGGCATATATTGTGTCACCTGTTGAATAATTACTATCTGAAGGTATTTGATCCAGGTCCAATCGTGATATTTCATAGCTCAGAGCAACATAGTCACCTCTGAACATGTCTCTTGGGTCCACCGGTTCCACCTTTAGCACAATGTTCTCTCCTTGGCTTAGGGTGAACAATTTCGGAGCAAAGAATATCGTTATCACTATCAATGGAAATAATATGGTAAGCACAAGTTCTTTTTTATTCAGTGGTCTCACCTCCTTTTATCTCCATGATGAGGGATTGTCTTTTTTTCTCCAGGTACCAGCTGAGCGCTATGAGTACCAGCCCTCCTATGATGAAGGCAATAGATCTGGGCAATAGCCCATAGAGCGTTGTGAAATACAGATTCAGGACCCCAAGTACAAAAAAGAACATGCCTATATTAATGAAAGGCACAGTGGACCTGTGGTATCCTATAAGGATGCTGGCAATGGCCAGTATGAGCAGTATGAGATTGAAAGCCACGAACAATGCTGTGGCAATGTGCGGATCCACCTCTCTGTAGGAATAGAATTCATCTGTGATCGTTGTGGTCAGATTATCGCTGAATAATCTCAACGCGTTCGTACCAGCCCAGCCCAGGAAAGCCATTAAGAGGATAAAGAACTCATATTTTACCTCTTCATGTTGTTTGTATATCCTCAGGCTTGAGATTATGAACACCAATGCTGTGACCGCAAACAAAATTGAAAATGCCTGAACCTGCCATGTTGTTGGCTCCATATTTGTCAATATGTTGAAGTAAAGTGTTTCTGTACTGAAAAAGAAGTACGATAAGAGGATAAAGAACAGGCCAAATCCTTGATATATTGTTCTGAACCGAGCATACTTCTCATATCTTGTGTGTAGCTGCCCCAGCCCGTAAAGGTTTACTCCAACAAGTAAATACGACATGAATATCTCAAAAATGCTCAGGTATAGATCGCCTGAACCAACAAAAAAGAAAGTCCACAGTATAAAAGTGAATATGTTCAGTGAAAGGATGCTTTTAGAATTAAAGGCATATCCTAAAGGCAGTATGGATAAAAACCACAGGAACACCAGCCAATGTGTATCTGCATTAACATTCAATATCTGGGCAGTTAAAAAGATCGTAACACCTACGAAAATAGATGCCAGCAAAAGCAGGGCATCGCCCAGTGCTGGTCTGTCTTTTCTTTCATATTTCAGCTTCCAGCCAGCATAATAAGTGCTAACTGTCGTACCTGCCAGAAGTATCATTTTCAGTGCATCAGGGATCCTTCCCCAATTAGAAGCCACGAACAGGATGGCTCCCATTCCCACAAGCACAGCACCTAAAATGGAAATCACGGTCGTTACTTTTGAAGACCCTGACCTTGGTTTTAGTTCGGCTGATGATCTCTCAGCCAGTTTCAGGCGGGCTAAGATCTTCTGTACCTGGGCATCATCAATGATACCTTCTTCCTTCCACTCCAGAACTTCTTTCTGAAGCCAAGTGTCATCCATTTTCCCCATACTAATCTCCCCTATATTAAATATTATTCACGTGTGTATTTATTTATTCCGTAAAAGTTGAACAGAAAAGTCCGAAGGAGGCTCACAGTCATCTTTCATTTATAAATTTATAGCCGGTCTTCTGACTGCGTTATTTTTTCCTGAACATTCTATTAAAAAACAGTCGAAGGAACATCTGATCAACGCAAGGACGCAGTGGCACTAAGGCTCAAAGGATGATCGTCTCTGCGTCTTCGCGTTTCATATCTCTTTTTTGTAATATTGCCTGAATGCTGATATTGCAGAACAAAACCGAAAAGGTACTTTGAAATATACTATAGCCATCAGAAAACTAAAATATTAAAAAAGGTTGCATCGCAAACATAATATAAAATGGGTCAGTTTCCATCACTGACTTATATAAAGTCGCATATGAAGAGTATATATAGTCTTTATTGATGCAATTTTGTAGGTGAAGTATGTTACTAGTCGGAGAAGCACTCATCGGCGAGGAACCAGAACTCGCACACGTAGACCTTATCATTGGTGACAAGAACGGTCCTGTAGGACTTGCCTTTGCAAACGGCCTTACTCAGCTGTCTGCCGGGCACACTCCTCTTTTGTCAGTCATCCGTCCCAACCTGCCAGCCAAACCCTCCACGCTCATCGTCCCCAAAGTTACTGTAAAGAACATGGGACAGGCAGCCCAGATCTTCGGTCCTGCACAGGCGGCCGTGGCAAAGGCTGTTGCAGATGCCGTGGAAGAAGGCGTCATCGACAAGAAGGACGTGGAAGACCTTGTGATCGTAGCCAGCGTGTTCATACACCCTGAAGCAACGGACTACAACAGGATCTACAGGTATAACTACGGTGCCACCAAGCTGGCTCTAAAGAGGGCCATGGAAGGCTTCCCAAGCGTGGAAACAGTTATGAAAGAGAAGGACAGGGCTGCTCACGGCATCATGGGATTCAAGGTCACAAGACTTTGGGATGCTCCATACCTGCAGGTTGCCCTTGACAACCCCAACATCGCAGCCATCCGCAGTATCGTCGCCCAGATCCCCAAGAGCGACCACGTGATACTGGAAGCCGGTACACCGCTCATAAAACGCTACGGCGTGGATGTCATTTCCCAGCTGCGTGAGGTCAGGCCTGACGCCTTCATCGTAGCAGACCTCAAGACCTTGGATACAGGCAACCTCGAAGCCCGCATGGTTGCAGATGCAACCGCAGACGCCATTGTGATCTCAGCCCTGGCACCGGTCTCAACTCTTCAAAAAGCCATCGAAGAGGCACACAAGACAGGCATTTATGCCGTAATGGACACCCTCAACTGCGAAGATCCTGTCGCAGTGCTCAGCGAGCTCAAGAAAATGGGCAGCTTGCCTGATGTTGTGGAACTGCACCGTGGTATCGATATCGAGGAAACGGAACACGCATGGGGTAACATTGCAGATATTAAGGCTTTCTCCACTGAATCCCATAAGGTGCTGGTGGCAGTGGCAGGCGGTATACGCATAGACACCATGCCAGTAGCTCTGGAAGCAGGAGCCGATATCCTTGTGGTAGGCCGTGCCATCACCAATGCCAAGGATGTAAGGCAGGTGGCAGAGAAATTCATAGAAGGCATGAACAAATCAGAGATCGACCAGTTCAGGGTCATGACAGATTTCTGAGCGTGTGCAATGCACACGCTTTTTTCAGGAGGGGTTAAGATCAGCTCAATTATGATAGTGTTGAACCTGAAGACATATCTTGAAGGCACAGGAGAGAACTCAGTAAAGATCGCACAGGCATGTAAGGATGTTGCAGACGATTCGGGCATTGACATTGCAGTTGCCCCGCAGTTCTGCGATATCTATCGCGTTGCTTCCCAGGTGGACATACCTGTATATTCGCAACACCTTGACAGCGTAGGTGCAGGCAGTTTTACAGGCCATGCCTTTTCCAGATGTATCAAGGATGCCGGAGCGGTCGGCACTCTCATAAACCACTCTGAAAGAAGGCTTACGCTTGCTGAGATCGATGCTTCCGTGCAGGCCGCAAAGAAAACAGGTCTTGCTACCATTGTCTGCACGAACAACGTGCCCACATCCGCTGCCGCAGCAGCCCTGTTTCCGGATTACGTTGCTGTGGAACCCCCGGAGCTTATAGGTTCAGGCATCCCGGTATCTAAGGCAGATCCCGCGGTGGTCACAGGCTCGGTAGAAGCTATCCTGAAAGTCAACCCTGCGGTAAAAGTGCTCTGCGGAGCCGGCATTTCCAAAGGTGAGGACCTTGCGGCAGCCCTTGAACTTGGTTCAGTGGGTGTGCTGCTGGCTTCAGGCATAGTGAAAGCCGCAGATCCGAAGGCAGCTCTTGAAGATCTAGTAAGCAAGGTATGATGTTATTCTGATCTTGTTTTGACCTTTTTTTCATTCTCAGGGCAGGAAAACCCAGCTGATGAACAGCATGATAATAGTTATGCCTATGCGCTTGTACATGGGTATGTTGATCCCGAAACTGCTGCGCAACATCTCAGATATGCCCACAGGTGGCGGAGCGATCATAAGTGCCGCAAGGAACAAGGGAATACCTGCAAGCAGGTTCCTTGATACAAGTATAAGGTATAGGCCCTGCAGTCCAAGATATATGCCAAAGGCAGATAAGAAGAACAAACCACCTTTCTGGAATCTCAGGCGCTGGTCAGGAGCCATTTGCATTTTTTCAACAAAACCATTTGTTTTCATATTTTCACCGGATACTTCCCATGGTGATTGAACGCGCCTGCATATAACAGTAAGCCATGTGAATATAACAATGCCATTATCAAATTACTTTTGTGCTCATAATCTAAACTGGCATCCTATGCCACACAGGACCCTTTCTACGTCGGTTTGCACTTTGTCAGGCTCCTGATCTGCTAATATGCTGATGCGGTAGGTAACACTTTTTACCCCATCAAGGAGGTACGTGTCAATGATCTCAGACCCTACTATGTTCTCATTGACTGATATGATCTCCAATATGGTCCCTGGGTCTGCATTCTCAGGAACTGTAACAGATATGTCCCTTCTATGATGTGTGAGATTTTTTATCTTCCACTCTTTCAGCTCCGGTGGTGAAAGCAGCTGTATGTTCTCTATTTTCAGGGATACCATTTTATTCCCTTCTGCAAGCATGACCTCTGTGGGTGTGACCTTCCAGAGATTACCCACATGTATCTTTCCAGAGTACACATGCAACAGCCCGCATTCTTCTCCCAATGATGCCAGAAGGTGTTCATATTCAGCAATTTTGTAATTGATCAGCTTGTCAGAACGTCTGAGAGCAGGTGAAGTATCCCCAAAGTGAATGGCTGCATCCTTCATCTTCGTGATGAAACCTTCCAGGTCATGCTTCTTTACCATTTCCGAAGTGCTGTGGCATTCCTGAAGGAAGGCATCATGCACTCTGGTCACTTCCGGGTTCTCCATCTGTATCATCGCATAGAGGTAAGGGTTCTGTCCCAGTATCCTGCCCACGAAATCCAGCATTATGTCATACACAGGGCTCATGAACCTGCGGGATTCCTTCACATTGAAATCAAGCCTTTCCAATGTCGTACCTATGGTTATGTATGCAAAATGAGTAAGCCCCTGAACTACAGAAACGAACCTGTCATGTTCCTCTGGGCTGACGATCACTATGTGCGCCCCGCTCCCTTCCAACATCTCTTTGATAACAGGGAACCATTTCTGACATCTGTCAGCTATGGGTGTCAGGATGAACCTCTGTCCGTGCAGGTTTGATATAGTGGGTCCGAACATGGGGTGGGTCCCCAGGATCTCCACATCAGCAGGAGCATATTTTTGCATAGCACGGGTGGGTCCGGTTTTCAGGGAAGTGAGGTCCATGAGCAGGCTGCCTGTTCTCATCAGGGGTGCAACCTCCTCAATGACCTGCTCAGTAATGTCGATTGGTACGGAAATTATCACCACGTCACTTTCGGCCACTTCGGCATGCAGATCATGAGCGAACCTGACACCCAGCCTTGCAGCTATCTCTGTCTTTCCGCTCTTGCCCCAGATACTGACATCAAACCCCTTTTCCCTGAAGAAGGTGGAGAACCACTGTCCCATTTCACCGGTACCACCCACAATGAGCATTTTCAAGTTCTCAGCGCTCCCATCACAGCTTCCTTCATCACTTCCACAGGTGGCTCCACGCCTGTCCATATTCTGAAAGCTTCCGCACCCTGATATATCAGCATCATCACTCCTGATACTGTCCTTGCTCCGGCCTTTTCAGCTTCCATAAGCAGTTTCGTTTTCAGTGGATTGTACACAATATCAAAGACCACGAGACCTGCATGCATCTGCTTTACTGTCGCTATGGTAGCTTCCACCTGCGGATGCATTCCTAAGGTGGTGCAGTTGATCAGCACGTCAGCGCTGGCTATAAGATCGTCCAGCTGACCAAGCCCGCAGCCTCTCACATTTCCCACAAGGGCAACGTCTTCTGCGAGCTGTATCGCTCTTTCAGCCGTACGGTTAGCAATGGTCACATCCGCTCCATCACTTGCAAGCTGAAAACCGATTCCCCTGGCAGCGCCTCCAGCACCGACTATCAGCACCTTCGCTCCCTCTATTTTCACACCTGCATCAACAAGGGCCTTTTCTGCCCCAATGCCATCGGTATTGTATCCCCTTATGCCATCCTTGAGGTCTACGGTATTGACCGCTCCCATGACTGCTGCAATGGTATCCGGCTCCACTATCTTCAGAGCCTCTTCCTTCAGGGGCACAGTAAGGTTCAGTCCCCCGAATCCCATGGCATGTGCTCCTTTGATAGCATCTTCAAGGTTTTCCTTGCTGACCCTGAAGGCGTGGTAGGCGCAGTCCATTCCCAGAGCTTTGAATGCAGCATTGTGCATCACAGGGGAAAGTGAGTGCTCTATGGGGTCGCCGAACACAGCAAATATTTTCTTCATAACAGCACCTTCATCGTTCTCTTCAGTTCTGCTATGTTCAGCTGTCCCGGCGCCACAGCCTCTCCAATTGAGCCATAAGTGAGCACTGACCCATAGAATGGTGCTGTTACCCGTGTATGTTTTCCAAGATCGCCCATGGATATCATGCATACGGGTCTGGTAGCTTCATGAGTTACCCGCAGAAGGTTCATGGTATCGGCAGACGAATTGGCCTTCGCAGCGAACTTGGCTATGTCGCCTCCACATTGCCATGCCATTTCCAGCATCTCCTTGATCTTTTCTATGGGAGGGGTTCCATTAAAATCATGATGCGAGACTATAACTGTTTTACCAAGTCCATGTGCGGTGGATATGAGCTTATCCCGCAGATCAGGCAACGCAGCAAGTTCCACATCCACCGCATCCACCACAGGCAGGATATCCAGAAGAAGCTGTATTCTCTTTTCTTCCGGCCCTTCCCATTTGCCCCCATCGACTGGTAATCTATTGGTTGCAATACATGAAAGGTTTATCTCTTCCTTTAAGCCTGCGATCATTTCCAGCGCTGACTTTGTATCTTTTATACCAAGCAGGTCCAGCCTGATCTCCAGTATGTCTGCCCCCCTCAAGAGCGCCGCTTTGGCCTGTTCCACTGGATAATCACTTATGACGGCTACAACAGCCGTTCCCTCTGACAGGTCGACGCTGCCTATCTTTACCATGCGCCCTCTGATCATTTCTCGATGATAGTTTCCTCTACCTTCATTCCGAAATGCCGGCCTATTTCCTCGAACTTTATCAGCACCTCGTCCCCGGGTTGCAGGTCGGTGACCGCTATGGGCTTTCCGCCTTTGCTCACCAGTTTGATGGTCTCTGCGTTCTGTACGATGGTCTTGACAATCTTTCCGTTAAGGTCGGCCTCTATGAGCATAAGTGGCCTCCTCTCGATCTTTACCCTGCCCACGATGCCTTTTCTTTGCTCGCCGGCCGCATTGACGATAGCCACCTCGTCACCAGCTTCCAGTTCACACAGGTATTTCGTCTTCTCTCCCACCAGTACATAAGCATGTACAGCTCCGGCATTCACTCGAAATGGCCGTGATGCAACATACGGACTGTCATCAGCCTCCGAGTTCACAAGGAAAAGGCCGCAGGATTGTGAGCCTACAAGCATACCTTCTCCGCTTGTCATAAGGTTGCATGTGTCCACACATACACGATCACCCATGCCCACCTGTTCCACTTTTGTGACGATGGCAGCTGCAAGTTCAATATCCTCGACACCAGACCTTTCTGCCATACCCACAGTTCTCTTTATGTCACTTGGGTCGTCAGTATCCAATAACACACCATCGGATCCATGTTCCATGGTCTCGAGGGAAAGCTTTGCTTCTTCAGAGGTCCTGACCCCGGAAATGATCTGTACGTCTTTGTCATGCAGTCCTGCAATGAGGTTTTCCAGAGGAATTACTTTCCAGTCAGTGCCGACAGTGATGATGTAGTCGCAGGCTCCGGCTAGTTCTGCTGCAAACTCCTCATATTGTTTATTGCGGATGACCACGTACCCGGCTACCTTCAGGCCTTTGTCTTTCAGGCGGGTGGCCGTTATTATATCAAAAGAGCCACTGAAGTCAGGGGGCAGTGGTTTTGTTCCATCCCCTTCGCTTCCTTTTCCTATTACTATGATGTCTGCAGCAGACCTTTCGTCATGAGCGAAAGCTGCAACCTTTATGTCCCCCAGTTCCCGGACCTTCTCAACATCACTGGCATCTACGAGTACATAATCGACACCAGATTCCAGTCCGGTGGTGATCCTGCCTTTCCTGTCATCCCACCTGCCTTCATCGGCTTTTATCCATACGCTTTTCCTGTTCATGTTCTCACGTTGTTTCACTTAAGCATCTCAAGAGCTTCTTCTACAGTACGGTCCTTATGCACTATCTCTGTTATTGCTCTTGTAATTTTTGTGGGATCCTTGTGCTGGAAAACATTCCTGCCAATGGCCACTCCTCTGCTGCCCGCATCAATGGCGCCTCTTATCATTTCCAGGAACTGTTCGTCGGTTTCTGTCTTAGGTCCGCCAGCAATAACAACTGGCACCGGACATCCTTCCACAACATCCTTAAACGAATCCACATCCCCTGTGTATACTGTCTTGACCACATCTGCTCCAAGTTCTGCTCCCACTCTTGCAGCATGGGCCACCATCACAGGATCATGTGGGTTTGTTACCTTTTTACCCCGTGGGTACATCATGGCAAGTAATGGTATGCCCCAGATATTGCAGTCTTCAGCTACCTTTCCAAATTTCTGGAGCTGGTCGGCCTCTGTTTCAGAACCCACGTTCACATGTATGGATACTGCATCAGCTCCCATTTTCATCACTTCTTCCACGCTGCAGACCTGAACTTTGTTGTTAGGGTCCGGTCCCAGGGAAGTGGATGCGCTCATATGCACTATTAAGCCGACATCATGACCGTATCCACGGTGTCCGTGCTTTATCATGCCCTTTTGCATGAGCACCGCGTTTGCTCCGCCTTCAGCTACTTTATTGATGGAATCTGCAATGTTGATGAGACCTTTTATAGGGCCATCGGATATGCCGTGATCCATCGGTATTATCACCATGTTCCTGCTGTTCCTGTCCATGATCCTTTCAATACGTATGCTTTTTCCAATTTCTGACATATTTATGATCTCCATTCTAGTGCCATGCTAGTATGTTACATAGTAACATGGTTAAGGTATATAAAGTTATTTAGACAAAATAAGTAACTTTCAGGTCCTTCTGGGGCAGAATAAGTTATTGTTCGCCTTTTTACTCACGCATGAGATCCTCTATCACAAAACCGTTTGAGTTGATCTCATATCTTGCAGGCCCCTTTTCATGATCACTGCCTCTCATCTTGATTATTGATAAGGACTTCTGCAAACCAGAGGATATAAGGCTCTGTTGCAGCAATATTACGGTGTCTGCAACTGATGTTATCTGTATTTTGCATATCTTTGAGCGTTCTTTGCTTTCAGTGGTAAGACAGGTCAGAAGTGATGTAACTCCTTCGTTCCTGAACATTCTTGAGAGAGCAGCAATATGCTGTTTTCTTTCTATTTGGTCCGCAAGGACATAATCAAAACCTTCTACTGCATCCAGGAACATTCTCTTTGCCTTTATTTCCCGGATGGCTTTCTGAATTTGCACCATATGTTTGTTAGGGTCCAGTTCAGAGGGTAAAGTGTGAATGATCTTTAAACTATCTTGTTTATACATTCCCTTTAGATCCCATCCAAAGTTGGAAGCATGTAAGAACAGTTCCTCAGGAGTTTCATCAAAATTGATAATGATGCCAGGTTCCCCTTTTTTCGCTCCTTCCATTATGAAATTGAGCCCAAGTACTGTTTTACCCGTGCCTGTAGATCCGGCTATAAGGTTCGAGGATCCTTCTAACAATCCGCCTCCAAGCATCTCATCAAGCATGGGTGTGCCAATGGAAATACGTTCTTCAGAAGCGGTTATGGAATAGTTGGCATGTGCAATATCTTTCGGATAGACGGATATGCCATCGGTTCCGATCTCAAATGTATGCTTTCCCTGAATGGATGACATACCACTCACTTTCATTAATTCGATGTATCGCCTGGTGATATGTGGGTCAAGGTCTTGAGAGAGATAGATTATGTTGTCTACTATATCGCTGATCACGTTGCTCTTTACAGCTTCTGG
The DNA here is from genome assembly GCF_002067275.1 of Methanomethylovorans sp. PtaU1.Bin093. Taxonomy (GTDB): domain Archaea; phylum Halobacteriota; class Methanosarcinia; order Methanosarcinales; family Methanosarcinaceae; genus Methanomethylovorans. The sequence goes on from NZ_MVQX01000087.1 coordinate 35,792, forward strand.
TTCCAGAGTGCCTGTAAAGCAGACCACCGCATTCCATTCATTGAGTGCAGCGTTAAGGGAATACATGAACCTTCTCCTTTCGGCTTCCGGGAATCCGAATCCTATAGGTGTGACAGGATCTATCAGTATCCTGTCGGGTCTAAGTGAACTTACGATATTCCCCAGTTCTACAAGCATGGTGAGAGGGTCTCTTTCCACACTACTGACATTAAAGGTGCGGATGTTTATATTCTCTTCAAAGAAACTGAACCGTGAAAGGATCTGTCGTATCATTGCTTCAGGTTTGGATGAAATAGCTACGTACAGCACCTTCTCTCCTTTCCTTGCTGCAGCGCACAGGCTCTGTATTCCAAGCGTGGTCCTTCCTGTCCCAGGTGTTCCTGCAATGAATGTGGTCGAGGGACTAAGGACCCCTCCCCCGAGAACTTCGTCCAATCCCTCTATTCCGGTAGACACAATATTCAAAACAACATCCTCGCGCGATTTGAACTTATTCGCAATATATTATTTATACCCTATAAGTATTTATTTATACATTATTGATAGATAGCTTCATTTTTGGTATTATTGTAAAATAGCATATGTATTTATATTGATTCACCATACTTGCGATAAATACCCGGGTGAGTCTATATCATGAAAACAATGAACATCCTTGTTATCAATAACTATGGTCAATTCTGCCATCTCATCCACCGTACTATCCGGGACCTGGATATGGATACGAGCATGATCTCCAATACATCTTCCGTGGAAGACATCCTGTCAAAAGGACCGGACGGACTGGTGCTCAGTGGCGGTCCGACTTTGGAAAGGGCGGGCAATTGTGCACAGTATATAAAGGAGATCGATCTCCCTATTCTTGGGATCTGTCTGGGGCATCAGGTGATGGCCAGAACATTTGGCGGAGAGGTCGGTCCGGGTAAATATGGCGGATATGCCGAGGTCGAGGTCGAGGTCCTTGAACAAGATGATATCCTTCAAGGCATGGCTCCGCGCACATCTGTCTGGGCTTCACATGCCGATGAAGTAAAAACCCTGCCTGAAGGTTTTATCCGGCTGGCAAGGTCCGAAATTTGCGAAATAGAGGCCATGAAGCATGAACACAGGCCCCTCTATGGTGTGCAGTGGCACCCGGAAGTTGCCCACACGGAAAAAGGTACGGACCTTTTCTTAAATTTCTTTAAGGTATGTGAGGATCATTGACCGCATACCTCTTTGGTTTTACATGCCGAATTTCTTCATCATTTTCTGCATGTTGAATTTACCGCCACGCAAACCTTTCATGGTATTCTGCATCGTCTTATAGTACTTCAACAATTCTCTCACATCTTCAGGACTGCATCCTGATCCTATGGAGATGCGCTTTATCCTGGCACTTCCTATAAGGCGCGGATTGAGCATTTCTTCCTCAGTCATGGAGTCCATTACCACACGGTACCTTGTAAGTTTCTCCCCAGTTACCTGGTATGCTTCCTCAGGCACCTTTACACCCATACCTCCCAGTGGCAGCATCTGCATGATCTGTTTCATTGGGCCCATTTTGTTGAGGGTTTCCAGTTGCTTGTACATGTCCTTGAGGGTAAAGCGTCCCCTCATCATGGCTTCCATGTCAAGTTCTTCTTCTTTCAGGTTTTCCTGGGCTTTCTCTATAAGTCCTTTTATATCGCCCATTCCAAGTAGTTTAGATATGAACCTGTCAGGTTCGAACTTCTCCAGGTCTTCGGGTGTTTCTCCAACACCGATGAACGCGATGGAGGAATTTGTCTCAGAAACGGCAGATATGGCCCCACCGCCCTTTGCCGTGCCATCCAGCTTAGAGATGACAACTCCTGAGATACCGATAGAATCGTTGAAAGCTCTTGCCTGTTCGCTTGCCTGCTGACCTATCGCACCATCAAGTACAAGCAATTTGTAATCCGGATGTGCAATTGCATGGATCTGCTCCATTTCCTCGATGAGGTCCTTTTCAAGAGAGTGGCGTCCTGCAGTGTCTATTATGATCACATCGTATTTTTCCACTTCCTTAAGACCTCTTTCTACGATCCCCACTGCATCGGGATTGCCTTCCTCTCCGTAAAAAGTGACGTTAAGTTTGCCACAAAGGGTATTCAACTGCTGGTATGCACCGGGCCTGAACGTATCTGCACATATCACTGCCGGTCGAAGACCTTTGCGCTGGAAATATCTTGCAAGTTTCGATGTGGTGGTGGTCTTACCGCTACCCTGAAGCCCTATCATCATGATCTTCTGGGGTTTCAGGGGAATATCTGTGCCTTTACCTATGATATTGATAAGTTCCTGGTAGACGATCCTTATCACATGCTCACGGGGGTTCATGCCTGAAGGCACATCTTCCTTCATAGCACGCTCCTTGATGTGGTTCGACATCGTCATGACAAGCTTGACATTGACGTCAGCCTGCAGCATTGCTCTTTGGATGTCCTTTACCACTTCATTTACCGTGTGTTCGTCTATCCTGCCGGATTTGACGAGTTTCTTAAGTGCATCCTGCAAGGAGTTTCCGAGTTTTTCCATTACCATTTAAGGATCGTCCTGTTCAGTTCTTTTTCATTATTAAAGGGTTGCCTTTATTTAATTATATTGCAGGACTTCCATTATGCCCAAAATATTGCATCTTCTGAGTCCCGTGATGATGCAATGCACTTCAGGATCAGGTCAAAGGCATCTTTGTGTTGGCCTTTACCAAATGGAGAAAAAAAAGGTGAAAACACGTGTTTCACCTCGATTTGCACTCAATGCTAAAAGGTATCTTCAATAGATCACTTAACTATCATGACTCGTGTCTTTGCGTGCCTTACCACATCTACAGCCACGCTGCCCATAATTATCCTGTCGATGCCGGATCTTCCCAAAGTTCCCATCACTATCAGATCAATGTCGTTCTTCTCTGAAAAGCTAATTATCTCAGAACCCGGATGCCCTTTGACCATCACAGTTTCAACTTTCACTCCTGCTATTCTTCCCATCTCCACTACAACATCAAGTGCTTTTTTCCCATCAGCTTCCAGATTTTTTTCAAATTCCTTTTCTTCAAGGGAAACTCCTTTTGGAGACTCGATAGGCACACCAAAATATGAAAGATGAGGTATATAAGGCAAGACATTCAGTGCAAATAGCTTTGCCCCTGTCATCTTTGCCATCTCTATGGCAGAGGATGCTGCCTTCTTAGCATTTTCTGAACCATCTGTTGCAATGACTATCTTTTTGTACATTTCACTCTGCATACTATGCACTCCCATATTTTTCTATTACAAAAAGAGTAAGCCACGCAATGCCATAAAGCTTTTGGATAAGTTTAATATAGGCTCTATGGAATACATTTTCCTTCTAAAAAAGATTCACATAGGCAGCATTTATAGCAGACTACGTTACAGAGTAAAATATAGTTAGTTAAAAAAAATCAGTAGCGGGGAATGGATTCGAACCATTGGTCTACGGGTTATGAGCCCGTCGGGATCTCCTGGCTACCCTACCCCGCTTCATATTTTGCTTATGACGATGTACTCCCATTCAACGGTATCATTACAGATAAATGTTGCGATGGAAGAGTCAGTGAAAACATACATTACAAGGGATATGGGGTATAAAAAATTTAATATGTTAGTAGGGGAGGTCTTGGTCATGTTATTGCCGGCTAAGTTTAAATCTTATGGGAAAAGCGAAACAGGATATATGGAACATACAGGCTATAAAATGCCTATGGTGAGTGCATCATTCTCCTGGCCCGTTTGCTTTTTGGATAGCCCAGCTTTGCAGGTTGAAATAGGTCTATCTCCTCTGCCACCAAAATCCTTCTGGAAGGTCTTCTGCAGTGTAGCAATGAAAGGCATTGTGGTAGGAAGGGTTTTAATATATCCCTGCGCTTATTAAAAAACGGTGAAATATGTCACATAAGTGCACCAGATGTGGAGAAATATTCGTTGATGGAGCCGCAGTTATCCTCAGTGGCTGTCCATCATGTGGGTGGAACAAGTTCCTCTACGTTAAAGGTCCTGAAGAAGAGCATCAAGTTCCGGAAAAGGCCGCTCATGAGATCCTTGACGAAACCCACAAGCAAGAGACTCCTGCAGAGAAGCTGATCAAAGAGATAGATGAGATCATAGGTATAGAAAAACAGGAACGCAGTGTCATAGAGGAGGATGGTGACAGGGTGGAATCCGTTCGTATACTTGGTCCCGGGTCTTACGAACTCAACCTGGATTCCCTGTTGCAGCGTAAGGAGATCATCATGGCCATCAAGGAAGACGGCACATATGCCCTGCACCTGCCTTCTGTTTTTAAGGCAGAGAGAAAAGAAAAGAAAAAGTGATCGTTTCCGGGGCAGCGTGTAATGCGCAGCGTTCACAAAAGGTTCTGGGAAATTGATGCACTGAGGGGGGTCGCCATACTCCTTATGGTGCTGTTCCATTTCCTTTATGATCTGGTGTTCTTCGATATATCTCACGTAGATATTTGGTCGGGGCCTGTATTTTATATCGGCAGGAGTGCAGCTATTCTTTTTGTTTTCCTTGTAGGCGTTTCCCTTAGCCTCAGCCATTCCAGAAGTAAGGTATTAGGATTGCAGGTTAGCTTCAACAAATATTTCAAAAGGGGCTTTCACATCTTTCTATGGGGTATGGTCTTCACTCTGGCAAGCTGGGTGCTTTTCCCGGATAAGGTCATAGTGTTCGGTGTTTTGCATTTCATTGGCGTAGCTATCGTATTGTCATATCCTTTACTGGAATATCGCCTTCCCAATCTTATCGGAGGGTTTATCGTTCTTTTTCTGGGAGGATTAGTGGAAAACTTCACAGTTGATCTTCCATGGCTTATATGGGTTGGCCTGACCCCTGCAGGTTTCCAGACACTTGATTATTTTCCTTTGTTGCCCTGGTTTGGCGTTACTATGTTGGGAATATTTGCAGGTAACATGATGTATCCTGATCATCACCGTAAATATGAACTCCCTGATCTCTCTCAGAATCCATTGATATCTGCTCTTGAGTTCATGGGAAGAAGATCACTGGCAATATATATCATACACCAGCCTCTGCTGGTTGTTGTCCTGTACGCCTCTGGGATTATTGATGTTAATTCCCTGGGAATTCAGTAGTTCAAAATTCAGTAGTTCTATTAAGTACCGTGAATAAATGTTTTAGTAATCTGTGATCAATGTTTGCCTTTCATCTATCTTTTCAAGATTTGAGACCCCAACTCCAAGCAGTCTGAACCTGCCGGTCCCTGTGAATTCTTTCATGAGATGCAGGGCTTCTCTTCTCATAACGTAGAGGTCTGTACTGGCACAGCTTAAGGTCCTGGACCGCGTATAGGTGCTGAAGTTCCCGTATCTGACTCTGATAGTGACGGTACGAAAACGGTATCTTTTTTTCAGAAGGGATGCATGTACCTTCTCGGACAGAACGTAGAATACCTTTTTTATGGTATCAGAATCAGCTATGTCCTCGTCGAAGGTATCTTCCTTGCTGATGGATTTTACTCCTTCTGTTTCCTCCACTTCTCTTTCGTCGATCCCGTTAGCCATCCGGTGCATTGTCAGTCCGAATTTTCCGAATCTCGCTATGAGCAGCTGCACGTCGTATGCTGCGAGCTGCCCAACGGTCCCCAGCCCCATTTCACGTAACAACAGAGCAGTTTTCTTTCCTATCCCTGGTATTTTAGATATGGGCAAAGGGTCTAGGAACTGTTTCGCTTCTTCGGGACTTACAACCGTAAGGCCGTCTGGCTTATTGAAATCGGATGCGATCTTGGCTATCACTTTGTTCGGGGCTATTCCCACGGAACATGTAAGTCCTTCCCTGCGCAGTATGTTTTCCTTGATGTTCTTTGCGACATCAATAGCTTTATCATAATCAGTGATGTCTTTGTCAAGCTCCATGTATGCTTCATCCACGCTGACCTGCTGGAATCTGGAAGAGAACTCTCTAAGTATTTCCATTATTCTGGAAGATGTACTTTTGTATAGTTCCATATCCACCGGTAAATATACGGCATCAGGGCATAGCTTATATGCTTTGGATATGGGCATTGCTGAATGTATGCCATATTTGCGGGCTTCATAGGAGCAGGTGCTTACTACGCCTCTTCCGGTACCTTTTTTAGGGTCAGAGCCCACTATCACGGGCTTTCCCCGGATCTCAGGTTTTTCCCTTGTTTCCACTGACGAGTAAAAACTGTCCATATCAATGTGCAGTGTTATACGGTTTTGGTCTGCGCTCATTTAGAACTTCATATATAATTCAGGGTTTATAATTTCCTATCCATGCACAGTGAAAGTAATCTATTCTAATGATATCTTTCCGGTGTATTGAAATAACATCATCTGCTTATTTATCAGGGAAGGAGGACTCAATGTACGTCTACATCTCGATCATGGCCTATTTTGTTGTGTTGTTCCTTACATTGCGGGACATCCGTATCTTCAGGCGCACAAGGATCGTGTCATACAGAAAGGGAGCTTTAAAGGGCATTATATCTTCTTTTGTAATGCTCATAGGTGTGATCCTGACCACCCTGAACCCGGAAATAGGTCTTTTGATCGTATTCATTGGTCTTTATACCAACCGCAAGGGCCAAAGGGAGGTCGTTTTCAGGCAGGCCAATGCTCTTGAAAGACTGCTTGGAAAGACAGATATATGATGCTGTGGATCTACACTCTTGTCCAGTACACCGCTTTTGTGGAATTCAGGATTTCGTTAGATGTATCTTTCATTCCAAAAGTTATAAATGCATGAGTAGTTATAAGCGGTACAAATTCCACTCTTGAGAATTCATATTAATATAACACACTTGCAATAGATGGAGAATCATATATGGGAAACATAAGACAGAACAATATCAAGACCATTTCACTTCGCCTTATAGACGCTTACGGTGACGCTTTCACAAAGGACTTTGATACGAACAAGCACCTTGTGACACAGTATACCACAATTGAAAGCAAGGTCATAAGGAACCGTGTGGCCGGCTATGTCACACGCAAGATGACTCACGTGCGCATGGAATAAGTTCCAGTCGAAGTGGTACCATGTTCGAAGGGGTATTTCCTGCTCTTATAACACCGTTCAATGCCGATAACAGAATAGATGTCACGTCTTTCAGGAACATTGTCGAGTATGTGGAAAAAGGCGGTGTTGCAGGAATGGTGGCTTGCGGAACCACCGGTGAGTCCGCGACCATGTCCACCCAGGAGCACATGGACCTCATCGATCTTACAGTAGATTGTGCCAAAACCACTGTTATCGCAGGCACCGGTTCTAACAACACCACCGAAGCAGTGGAGCTCACAAGGCATGCATACGATGCAGGCGCCAATGCGGTGCTGATCATATCTCCGTATTACAATAAGCCCAACAATGCCGGTCTGATCGCACACTTTTCCAGTATTGCCAGGTCTGCGGATATCCCTGTTATACTCTACAATGTGCCTTCCCGCACAGGGCAGGACATGCCTCTGGAAGTTATTACTGAGCTTTCCAAGATAGAGAACATCGTGGGCATAAAGGAAGCAAGCGGAAATCCGGTGAAGGTTTCCCGTATAATTGAAAACACAGTGGATGAGGACTTTGTGGTCATCTCAGGTGAGGATGGCCTTACATTGCCTCTTATGTGTATGGGAGCTGTGGGTGTTATTTCAGTGGTTGCAAATGTTGTTCCCGAAAAAATGGTTGACCTTGTGACCGCTGTTAGGAACAACGATCTTAAAACAGCCCAGGCACTTCATTATGAGCTTGCACCGCTGACACGCGCTCTCTTTTTGGAAACGAATCCCATTCCTGTAAAGAGAGCAATGGATATGCTAGGTCTGGCAAATGGCAGATTAAGGCTTCCTCTTGCTCCTTTAAGCAGAGAGCATGAAAGGGTCCTTGAAGATATCATGAGGGATCTGGGGTGCATATCATGATCAGAGCAGCAGTTACAGGTGCTTCAGGAAGGATGGGCAAGCTCATCATTTCCAATATTGTGGCTTTTGATGGAATGCAGCTTTCCGCAGCATTCGACCTGGTGAATATTGGTAAAGATGCAGGGGAAACTGCCCAGGTAGGTAATCTTGGTGTTGCTATATCCGATGTAAAGGACATGGAAAAGGTCCTTAAGGGGTCAGCTACTGATGTCCTGATCGACTTTACTATCGCCGATGCAACAGTTGTGAATGCCCCCAGGGCAGCTTCAGCGGGTGTGAACCTTGTCATCGGAACCACCGGCCTTTCCGATGAGCAAAAACATATCATTGAAACAGCTGTTTTTAAACATGCTGTGGCAGGGATCATCTCTCCTAACTTCTCAGTAGGCGTAAATGTATTTTTTAAGATACTTGCAGAGGCCTCAAAATATTTGGGAGACTTTGATATCGAGGTCATCGAAGCTCATCATAACAAGAAGAAAGATGCTCCCAGCGGCACTGCCATAAAGGCCGCAGATGTCATCAGTGCCACACTGGGTGGAAAAGAATATGTTTATGGTCGCCAGGGTCTTGCTCCCCGCAGCAAGGAAATAGGCATCCACGCAGTGCGCGGCGGGGACATCGTAGGTGATCATACGGTGCTGTTCGCAGGTGACGGTGAACGTATCGAGATAAAACACCAGGCACATTCCAGACAGTCTTTTGCTTCAGGTGCTGTAAAGGCTGCAGCATGGGTATGCAATGCCGGTCCGGGCATGTATACCATGGAAGATATCCTTGGCCTGTAAGTCTATTCTCTTAATAGATGGTCAGCTATGTCCTCTGATATTATGCGCTCGCAGTAGATACAGCGCAGGTTTATTATATTATCTTCCTCATAGACGCGGAATTTAGACGTAATAGGTTCAGAACTATTCGATATGCAGTTCGGGTTGACACATTGCACCACCCCTTCCACGTATTCAGGGATCTTGACCCTGTTCTTTTTGAGGACTTTGAAATCCCGTATTATGTTGATGGTTGCACTGGGCGCTATCAAAGATATCTTATCCAGTTCTTTGACCTTCAGTTCCCTGTTCTCGATCTTCACCACGTCTTTCTTACCGTACTTGCTGGGCGAATTAATGAGAACACTAACCACGCTTTCAAACTGGCCAGGCAGTTTTAGTATATGCAGGACATTAAGGGCCTGACCTGCATTTATATGATCTATGACCGTGCCATTTTCGATCGGCCTGACCCTTAGTCCGGGTTCCAGTTCAAAGTCCGTATTCTCGGAATTCATTCCATCCCTCCCATCACAAGGGCCAGAAGTGCCATCCTTACGGGCACCCCGTAAAAAGCCTGCTTGAAATAACAGGCATGTGAAGTGTTATCCACAAGCGGGTCAATCTCATTTACTCTGGGCAGAGGATGCATGATCTTCAGATGGCTTTTAGCATTCTCGAGGAGTTCCGGTGTGATCTGCAGGCTGCTGGCCACTCGGAGGTATTCTGCAGGATCAGGGAACCGTTCCTTCTGTATCCTCGTCACATATAATACATCCACCTCAGTGATGGCCTCATCGATAGAATCTGTCTGTCTCACTTTCATACCCCTGGCTTCCAGATCCTTTATTATCTCATAGGGCATGCGCAGTCCATCCGGCGAAACAAGGGTTATGTCAGCCCCGTAATGAGCAAGTGCATAGCACAGGGAATGTACGGTCCTTCCATATTTCAGGTCTCCTGCCAGAGCTATCCTTACCCCTTCCAGCTTACTTTCACGCTTGATCGTGTAAAGGTCCAGCAATGTCTGAGTGGGGTGATGTCCCGCCCCATCTCCTGCATTGATCACAGGCACTTGGGAGAACTCTGAAGCCATGCGTGCAGCTCCTTCCTTCGGATGTCGTAATACGATGGTATCTGCATAGCTCTGCACCACACGAATGGTATCGGCCAATGTCTCTCCTTTTGCTATAGAGCTTGCATCCACGGACCCCATGCTAAGTACTGCTCCTCCTAGCCTTAACATAGCGGTCTCAAAAGACATGCGTGTCCTGGTGCTGGGTTCAAAGAACAGTACAGCAAGCACTTTACCGGCAAGCATATCAGACCGCTCCTTCATGACAGCTATTGGTTCAAGTTTTTCCGCTGTCTCCAGTATATGGTCTATCATCTCTTTTGAGAAATCTTTCATTGATAGGATATGCATGTCTTTAAAGTACATTTATCGTAAGAGGTGCTACATCAGATATAATATTTGCTGGCAGCTTCTTCCATGATCCGATCAACTGTTCATCTTTTCGTATTTCTTCCCTTTCTGATGTCTTTGACAAAATGTTCCCATTCTTTGTCTTCAACATCTTTGCAGATATGTTTCGTATCCGGGATCTTTTTTCTCTTATTTTCTTCTTCGATTTCAGTGAGGTCCATTATAGCTCTCATGATACCTGCCGTCTGGGTGAACAAATTTTTTGCTTCTTCATAACTAATATCGTTTTGTTCTAGGTTCTTTTCATATTCATGTTCTTTTTCTTTTAGCAAAGCCAGAAACAGCTCTATATTCTCAATCTCTTTTGCAGAAAAATGGGTCTTATTGATGATCTCCCAGATTATCTCGTGTAGCTTGACATTTTTGCCTTCTATCTCTAATTCTCCGGGTATATTTTCACCTACCCAGAAGAGAGGCCTACGCAGCCTGTTCAGCAACTTGTTCCTTTCATTATCTGTGATTCTGTCCCCATTTCCCAAAAAGCTCCTCCCCATATTGGGTTAGGCTACATTCTATATTAAATCCCTCGATTAAGTTTATAGGTGTTAAGGTATGTTTAGTAGTAATAAATTATATTCAGAAGGTGATTACATCAGACCTATCATTCAGGTAGCCCTTGACCTGGTTGAAACAGACCGTGCCGTACAGATCGCAAAAGAAGCTATTGAGGGGGGTGTTGACTGGATAGAGGTCGGGACCCCTTTGATAAAAAGCGAGGGTATGGATGCAGTCAGAACTCTTAAAAAGACTTTCCCTCAGAAGATAATACTTGCCGACATGAAGGTGGCCGATACAGGTGCAATTGAGGTTGAAATGGCTTCAAAGGCAGGTGCAGATGTGGTAATGGTCCTGGCAGGAGCTGATGATTCAACTATCATTGAATCTGTGAAAGCTGCAAAAAAATATGGTGTCAAGATAATGGCAGACCTCATATCTGTGGCAGACCCCTCATCAAGGGCAAAGGAACTTGAAAAAATGGGTGTGGATTATATCAATGTGCATTCAGGTATTGACCAGCAGATGGTGGGCAGAGATCCTCTGGACATTATATCCGAGATCGTAAAAGTTGTCTCCACTCCCATTGCAGCTGCAGGTGGTCTCGATGCGGCGGGCTGTGCCAGGGCAGTGCAGGCAGGTGCAAGCATTGTCATTGTAGGTGGCAACATAATCCGATCTGCAGATGTATATGCTTCTGCCAGAAAGATAAGACAAAGTGTGGATTCCCCTTCCGTGGTACAAGTTCCAAAGCTTTCTCAGGATTCTGAGATACGCAAATTGTTAATGGAAGTTTCAACTCCTAATATCTCAGATGCCATGCACCGTAAAGGTGTCATGAAGGATATCCGTCCCATGCTGAAAGGTAAAAAAATGGTAGGTACTGCTGTAACTGTACAGACCTTCGGTGGCGATTGGGCAAAGCCAGTTGAGGCCATAGATATGGCAAAAGAGGGCGATGTCATTGTTATCTACAATGGCAGGAGAGATATAGCTCCCTGGGGCGGTCTGGCAACTCTCAGTTGTCTGAACAAAGGTATTGCCGGGGTAGTTATAGACGGGGCTATAAGGGATATCGATGATATCAGCACCATGAGCCTGCCTGTGTTCGCAAGCAGCTATGTGCCCAATGCCGGTGAACCCAAAGGTTTCGGTGAGATCAATGCCGAGATCACCTGCGGGTCACAGACCGTCAAGCCGGGAGATTACATTGTAGGCGATGACAATGGTGTTGTCGTTATACCAAAGGAGAACGCCTATGAGATCGCAAGAAGGGCTAAAGAAGTGGAAAAGACCGAGAAGCGTCTCTTTGAGGAACTAAAAAGAGGTGCAACGCTTTCTGAAGTGATGCAGCTTAAAAAATGGGAGAAACGCTGATATGATAGAACTCCTCAAAGTCCTTGTGTGCCTGCCTTTCCTTGCGTATTCCTGTTATTCCGATATAAAGACCCGCCGGGTATCCAATAAGGTCTGGCCGATCATGCTGGGTGCAGCTTCACCCTTTATACTTTATGAGATGATCACTTTCGGCTTACCGTATATTTTCAGGACTGTGATCTCTTTTGTCGTGATATTCGTTTTTGTGTACATCCTCTTCATGCTGCATGCTTTCGGGGGAGCAGATGCAAAAGTGCTCATGGTCATCTCTATCATCCTCCCTGTTTTCCCTGAATTGTCACTGGGTTCTCTGCAACTTCCTTTGTGGGGAGTTCCTCTGCTTGATCTGTTCACATTCAGTGTTTTTGGTAATTCGGTGCTTCTGACCATCATAGTGCCCCTCGGTCTGTTGCTTTACAACCTGCTGACAGTTCCTCCTAAAGAACTTATGAAAAAGCCCTTATATGCCCTCATAGGTTACAGGCAGCATATAGACAACCTGGAAGAAGGTCATTTCAGACTGATAGAAAAGCATGAGGAAACGCCTAATGGCGTAGTTTCAAGATTTACACGCACAGGCACTTCCATTGATCGCGATATGATCCTTAAGCTGCAAGGACTGCACAGAAAAGGCTCAATAGGAGAACATGTGTGGATCACTCCTGGTCTTCCTTTTATGATACCCATAACCGCGGGGTTCTTAGCTGCCGTTATATTCGGTGATCTTATATTCTACCTGTCCTTCAATTATCTGATGCCTTTGGTCTGACCGGCAAGGTTTAGTAACCGGCTCCACATATCTTGCTATGGAGGCATATCAATGGGAGAAAATGACACCAAGCAGGAAAAGCAAGACAAGGATAAGGAAGAGGTCGCAAGGATCAGTCCGATCCATCCTGGTGACAGAAGGGGGCACGCAAAACGTCATCTTCTGGATACATGTGAATGAGTTCTTCCCATTTACAATAGTTCACTTTTTATAAGGCAGGATGTCTGACCAGATCTCTTCTATATATTTATCAGGTATCTCAGTTCCCAATTTTTCTTTTGTGAGCCGGATGAATTCTTCCCTTAGGCCCATTATGCACAGCATAACGTTTTCTTTCTTATCATATTCATTTTCATTATCTGCAGTTCCAACTTCCTGTGTAGTTGCTTCAGTAGCATCTTTTGAGATGCCTTTCAGATGGTCCCTTATCTCGGTCAGGAATATATCTCCATATTTCTGCAGCTTGTATTCTCCCACGCCTGTGATCTCCAGCAGTTCTTTTTCATTCAGGGGTATCTGGGTTGCCATCTGTTTCAGGCTCGTATCTGCAAATACTATGTAAGGCGGAACTCCCTCTTTGCTTGCGATCTTTTTGCGCAGTTCCTTTAACCTTGAGAACAGCTCATTATCAATTCTATTGACAGTTCCAGTTTGTTTCTTTGTTATATATTCGGTTTCTATCTCTTTAACTCTCACAAGATCGCTTGGATGATCACTTACGTTGGATCTTTTCAGTTGGTCTGTCGCTATTTGCTTACCCGGAGCCAGGAGCGAATCGTTGCTTGATGCTAATTGCATCATCTCTACAGTTCTTTTCCCTGCAATGACCTGTTCACTATCTTTGTCGAGTTTGAGCAACGGATATCTGGAACCTTCGAGCCTTAATATCCCCTGATGGACCAGTTCTCTTGCGATATCTGCCCACCTGTCCTTTGGAAGATAGGTGCCCATCTCATAACTGCTCAGCCGATGATGTCCTTTTTCTTTTATCTTTTTGCTGTTTGAGCCGGTAAGTATCTCCGTTACATGTGTGATACCATACCTTTGGCCTACTTCTTTCACGCATTTGATGAGCAGCTTTGCTTCTTCCGTAGCATCAGTTATTTTCACAGGCTGCAGGCATACATCACATCCCCCGCAGTTCTCATCTTGCAGCTCTTCGCCAAAATAACGCAGCAGCATTTTCCTTCGGCATACTGTGCTCTGGCAATAGTCCATAACCTCTTTGAGTTTTGATCTGGCTGCTTCACGCTCTTCGCTTTTCGCTATCTGATCAATGAAATAATCAATCTTGTACTTGTCACCACGGCTGAAAAAGAGTATGCATTCACATTCAAGGCCATCCCTGCCACCTCTTCCTGTTTCCTGGTAATAGCTTTCAAGATTGCGCGGAAGGTCGTAGTGTATCACGAAACGTACGTTGGGTTTGTCTATCCCCATACCAAAAGCAATGGTAGCAACGATGATCTCCACATCATCCTTTATGAATATATCCTGGTTCCTGCTCCTTGCAGCATCAGAAAGCCCTGCGTGATACGGCAGGGCATTGAAACCGCTTTTACGCAATTTTCCGGTTAGTTCATCTACCGTCTTGCGGCTCTGGCAGTATATTATCCCGCTTTTGTCTTTTCTGTCCCGCAGGAATTCTACTATCTGTTCATAGGTATCTTTCTTTGGTCTGACCTGATACAGCAGATTTTTACGGTTAAAGCTGGCTACGTATGTTTTGCAGCCCTGGATGTGCAACTGGGATATAGTGTCTTCCCGCACCCTGGGAGTGGCGGTTGCTGTAAGTGCTATGATAGGGATGTGCGGATACTTTCTTTTAAGGATGCTCAGCTTCCTGTACTCGGGCCTGAAATCATGTCCCCACTCAGAGATGCAATGGCTTTCGTCTATGGCGAACAGGTTGACCTTTATTCTGTCGAACAATGCCAATGTACTGGACAAGGTAAGCCTTTCAGGAGCAACGTACAGCATTTTGATAAGGTTCTTTTCAAGATCCTGCTTTATCTGGTTGCTTTCCTTATAGCTCAACGTACTGTTCAGGTATGCGGCTTCTACACCATTGGCCCTGAGCGTGTCCACCTGGTCCTTCATAAGAGATATGAGGGGCGACACTACTATAGTGACACCATTCATCAGAAGTGCAGGTAACTGATAACAGAGGGATTTTCCTCCTCCGGTGGGCATCAGCACAAAAACATCTTTTCCCTCCAGAACATCTTTTATAATATCTTCCTGCAGGGGCCTGAACGTGTCGTATCCGAAGTACTTGCTTAATGTCCGGTGCATCGCTCTACAGTTAACATTGGCTGTATATAACTATAGTTGATGACATGATTATAATTAAAGATCATTCCCCAAGAATTTAAATATCACATCGACAGCATTAAATCATATATCTGTAATAATCCGCTCAATCACTGATCCATTCTTTATGATTATCAATGTGTGATATATGGAGCAATCCTATGGTTAAAGTTGACAGATTCATTCCTCAGAGTATAGAGAAGATAAAGGAACAGATCTCCGGTCCTGCCATTATAGCTCTTTCAGGTGGTGTTGACAGCTCTGTGTGTGCTGTACTTGCGCATCGTGCAATAGGAGAGTTATTGTTCCCTATCTATATCGATACCGGGCTCATGCGTAAAGGAGAAACTCAGAGAATAAAGGAGATATTCTCTGACATGAACTTACAGATCGTAGATGCCAGAGAGCGTTTCCTGGAAGCTCTGAAAGGCATAGATGATCCGGAACTGAAGCGCAAAGCAGTCGGTGAAACGTTCATCAGGGTGTTCGAGGAAGAGGCAAGGCTGCTTAAAGCAGAGTTCCTCATTCAGGGAACCATCTATCCCGACAGGATAGAGTCCGAGGGCGGTATAAAATCCCATCACAATGTAGGTGGTCTGCCTTCTGTAATGGATTTCAGGTCCATTGTAGAACCTCTGGAGGACCTTTATAAGGATGAGGTGAGGGAAGTTGCCAGGGCACTTGGCCTGCCCCATGAGATCTCTGAGCGTATGCCCTTCCCCGGGCCTGGACTTTCTGTACGCATAGTAGGCGAGGTCACTGAGGAAAAGGTCGAGGCAGTGAGGGAAGCCAATGCCATCGTAGAGGAAGAACTTCTGGAAAGGTTCCATCCCTGGCAGACGTTCGCTGCCATAGTGGGCAAAGGCACTGGTGTCAAAGGTGACCAGAGAGTGCATGGCTGGATAGTTGCAGTACGTGCTGTCGGTTCCCGTGACGGTATGACCGCGGAGGCCATGGAACTGCCCTGGGATGTGCTAAAGCGTATTGAGTCGCGTATCACAGGCGAGATCCCATCAGTTGCAAGAGTTGTGTATGATCTGTCTCCGAAACCCCCGGCAACCATCGAGTTCGAGTAAATGTCACTGAATACTACAGTTCTTGAGATACGTCAGAGGCAGCGGATCAAACCGACACCTCTGGATATGCCCTCTGCAGTGTGGACCGGCAAGGACCATGTGGATGGGAATGTGGAGAATACCCTTACCATGATCTTCCGCACTTCCGGGTGCTGGTGGGGTAAGGTCGGAGGCTGCACCATGTGTGGTTACGTGTACGACAGTGCGCATACTTCTCCTTCTGCGGAAGATCTTGTTTCCCAGTTCCAGAAAGCAATGGTTAAAGCTTCAAAGTTTGACAGGTTCATGGTCAAGATATTCACCTCAGGTAGTTTCCTTGATGAAAAGGAAGTGCCGGCCGAAGCTCTCTCAAAGATACTTTCTCTTCTGGAAGAAGATGATCGGGTCTTTAAGGTAGTGGTGGAATCCAGGCCAGAGTTCCTGACCGACGCATCCATGAAGTTCTGCCTTGCTCATCTTAAAGATACTTTGTTCGAGGTTGCCATAGGTCTTGAGACCAGTTCGGACCTCATCAGAAAACACTCTATCAACAAAGGTTTTACTTTCAGGGATTTTGTCAGGGCTGCCGAGGTTGCAAAATCCAATGGTGTCGCAGTAAAGACGTATCTTATGCTGAAACCCCCTTTCATTTCAGAAAAACAGGCTTTGCAGGACATTGTAGCCTCAGTAAGGGAAGCGTCAGTATATTCCAGCGTGATCTCTATCAATCTGTGCAATGTGCAGAAAGGCACTCTTATAGAATATCTGTGGGAACGTGGGGAATACCGTCCTCCATGGCTATGGAGCATTGTGGATATCCTTAAAAGGACAAAACAGGAGTTCCCACATCTGGTCATCACTTCCGATCCGGTAGGTGCAGGAGCCAAAAGAGGGCCCCGCAACTGTAAGGAATGCAGCGGGCAGGTTGCAGATGCCATCAGGGCCTTTTCATTGAGCCAGGACCTGCATGACCTTGAAGGGCTGGGATGTGATTGCAGGTATCTGTGGGAAAAGGTATTGGTTCTGGACGATGTTACTTTTGGCTCTCCTGTCCTGGAGTGATTTTCTCACTCCTCATCCTCGCCTCTGTAAACCATTGTCCCTATACCCGTATCAGTGAAGAGTTCCAGCAGGACCGAGTGAGATACGCTCCCATCTATTATATGCACTCTTTCCACACCACTTTCAACAGCGGTCACAGCACCCCTCAGCTTTGGCACCATGCCGCCTGAGATGACCCCTTCCCTCACCAGTTTTTCCACATCTTCAAGTTTCACTCTGGATATGCGGGACGACTTGTCTTCGATATCCCTCAGGATGCCCGGTACGTCTGTCATGAGAATGAGTTTCTGGGCCCTCAGAGCTGCAGCGATATCTCCGGCCACTGTATCTGCATTTATGTTAAGCCCTCTCCCACTGGAGTCTATGGCAATGGGGGATATCACAGGAATATAACCATGTTCTGTGACTATTTCCAGGATCTCCGTGTTGATGATCTCGGTCTCCCCCACCCAGCCCAGATCAACTTCCTGCTCTTTGTTCTCTATCATGACCTTTTGTGCAGCCATTTTCTTTGCAATGATAAGCTTACCATCTTTGCCGGAAAGGCCAATTCCCTTTCCTCCATGTTTGCCTATGAGGGATACGATGTCGGTATTGATATTGCCTACCAGTACCATGCGTGCAATTTCAAGGGTCTCATCATCTGTGATGCGTAATCCTCCCACAAATTTGGGTTTCTTTCCCATGCGGTTCATCTTCTCGGTGATCTCCGGTCCCCCTCCATGCACTATGATCGGATGTATGCCCACGAACTTCAGCAGCACTACATCTTCAATGATATCGCTCATTATCTGTTTATCAACCATGGCATGGCCGCCTACTTTGATGACCATTATGGCATTATGGAACTTCCTTATATATGGAAGAGCCTCTATCAACACGTTCTCTCTTTTCAGTGTCACAGTCCACCCTCACTGGTGAGTTGATTACCAATAAAAAGTATCCGTATTGATATAGGTTCCAATATATTATCTTTATTGGACCATAAAAAGAAGATCTGTTAAAAGAGAATGGTACCAGAGTTCTGGTAGCCAGAAAATGTAAAGTGATTTTATTAAATCTTGTCGAGCTTCTCAATGCCCACTTTCTTCACGAATGGCTTGCTGATCTTATCAGGCATCCAGTCTGGCTTGTTCTTTGGAGCATCAACATTCTCTCTCCATCCCTTGAAGACATGGATCTTCTTGGTTCCCCTCTCGCGGAGCTTTATGGTTTCTGGCTTTGCTTTTGTTCCCTTGCCGCGGTTAGCGACCTTCAATGCTGCCTGACGTGGCTGTTTTCCGGTAAATACACCGTGTTCGTTTCCGTTCTTATCTCTCAGTACAAAGTTCCTAGTTTCAACCATCATGTCACCTCATTGCTTGCATGTGATTTTTACTCGATAAACCTATTCTGCACATATAGTATATATATTTTTCTTTTAATGTTGCCTTTCGATTCTGGTTTATACCAGTTGGATTATCGGGCGTACTCATAATCCTGTTTAAATTATATTGCTGTTTAAATATTTTAATTTATCCCTGCTGTAACACAACATTTACATGCAATGAATTCATTTCCTTCACCAAGTACACATAAAAACGGACCCATCTCACTTTTACATGAATGTGATCTGTTCTCAGAGGTAATGTTATGGAACTTTCTACTGTCATATTGCCGGATATACAGGCCAATAAGCCAAAAATACCTATCAACCTGACTCGCGTAGGTGTGACCAACGTTAAAAAACTGGTAGCCGTCAAAAGAAAAGACAAGCGCCCTGTAATGCTTATATCGACATTCGATATCTTTGTTGACCTGCCTTCTGACAGGAAAGGGGCCAACCTCTCCCGCAATTTCGAAGCAGTAGATGAAGTTCTGGAAAAAGCGGTGAATATGCCTGTTTATGAGATCGAGCAGCTATGCAGTGATGTTGCTCTCAACTTGCTCGTGAGGCATGAATATGCTACAAGGGCAGAAGTCCATCTCAAGAGTGAATACGTTATCAAAAGGGAATCCCCTTCCACTAAAATGGAATGTCAGGAAGTGGTGGAGATTTTCGCTGAAGCGAAAGCCAGCAGGGAAGAAGCAGGGAACATCAATATCACTAAGCTCATCGGTGCAGAAGTGGTAGGAATGACCGCTTGTCCGTGTGCACAGGAGATCATGACGGACAATGCCCGCAAACAGCTTGAAGAGATCGGTGTGGATAACAGAAAGATCGCCGAATTCCTCCATCGTGTGCCCATGGCAACCCACAACCAGAGAGGAAGAGGGATTATTTCCATTGAAGTTGCAAGTGATGATTTCATCTCCCTTGAAAAAGTGATAACCATCATCGAGAGATCGATGAGCTCAAGTGTCTTCGAATTGCTGAAGCGTTCCGATGAAGCGATGGTGGTTCAGACGGCCCACAAGAATCCGAAGTTCGTGGAAGACTGTGTGCGTACCATGGCTCATAATGTTGTTAAAGAGTTCAGGGACCTTCCGGATGATGCGATCGTGACCATTAAGCAGATAAACGAGGAAAGTATCCACCGCCATAATGCCTTTGCTGAAAGGGTTGCAACCATAGGCGAACTTCGTACAGAGATCACTAACTGAATCTTTTTCAGTTAGTTTCGATCACCGGTCTGATCAGTTAAAAGAATGTGGTAACATGGATGAAGGTTCAGATCATATCATGGCCCAAGATCTAAACGGGGCTCCTATCACAATTGGTTCATATGTGCTCTATATCAATACAGGTACTGCAGGTCAGGTTATCGAACTTAAGCAGGACGAAGATTCAACGTGGGCCCTGCTGGACACCACCGGACTGTACTACAATGTACAGGCTCTTGTGATAACGGATGCAAGCGCCATCAAAGTGAAAAAAGAACGTGAAGCAGGAGAAGTCGATAAAGATGACCTTGTCAGACAGCAAACTCCGGAAAGGGTCGTTGATATCGGGCAGGTGACAGGCGGAGGATGATCTCCTCCTTTAATTTCGTTACATTTTCTGTCACAGCATATTTTCTTTTTCAAGCAATGTAAGTGAACGGATCCATTCTCCCTTTGGTTCACGTGAAGTGCCTACCACGAGCCTTTTTTTCTCGCCTGTTATTTCAACCACTCCCTGAGCTTCGATAAGCTCTCCGGGTAACGCCTGTCCTGCGTAAGTATGAGTATAGGATAACACGTGGTCTATTTCAGGGTGCTGCACTTTGTATACCGCAGGGCTGTCAAAGGCAAGGTCCGCATTTGTCACTGTTGCCTCGATCCTCATGGTCCCAGTGTCCTTTCCTCTTGCCGGAGGCTCTTTTATCTGTTCCCAGTCCCTCACGAAAAGCAGATCGAAATATGTGCCTTCCACCATACCTCTGTTACCTTTCCGTTCCTCATGGACTACGAACTCTTCAAAGGATATCTCAGGAATGCGCTTTTTATATATCCTTTGCCACATCTCCATATTTATATCCTCTATTGGTCCGGATCTTTTCTTTTCTTCGGCGATGGCATCCCTTGCTATGAACCAGTATTTTCCATATACCACAAAATCCACATCAGATGTCTCGTTCTGTAATCCCGGCAACAAAGAGCCAGTGACTCCCATATGTGACCTTGGCACTCCTGCTTTTTCAAGAACTTTCACGATTGCATCTATCCGGCTATCTGAGGCTACAAGACGCTGTATGGCCTCATTGGGGGGGAGTATCCTTTTCACCTGCTCTTCAGGCACTACATGTACATCTTCCACCCATTCAGGCCGGTGCTTTCGCATAAAATCGAAAGAATCATCGAAATCATACTTGCGGTATCTTTTTCCGTTCATCTGCCGTTCCCCTTCTTCATCGGGTACGTATCGCAGTGTCGAACGTATCCCATGGGGATGGAAATAATCGGATACAGCGAATATCCAGTCATCCTGTGTTATGAAAAAGTCCCTGAGCCGTGTTTTCAGCATTCTTATCTCCTTTGTATTGGATTAAAGGTAATAAATCTCCTTAGTAATAATCATATTGCAAACATCTCTATGAACAAAATGATCATGGGTCATGATGAGCGATTTGCTCTTATAATTTGGATGAAACATTCATATAAGGTGATGTTCCTGCTTCCCCTTGAACAATGGATCATACAAAAGCGACGCGATTTCCACAGATATCCTGAGCTCAGCTTCAATGAACACATGACACAGAAGAGGATAATTAGTTCTCTTAAGGAGTTCGGCCTGGAAAGCAGTTCTATTGCCGGTACCGGTGTTGTGGCAGATATCACAGGCAATGGTCCGGGACCTTGTATTGCAATACGTTCTGATACAGATGCTCTGCCAATACAGGAGGAGGCAACTGCCCACAATAGCGAGTATATCTCTTGCCACAAAGGGATCATGCACGCATGCGGCCACGATGGCCATATGGCTATAGTATTGGGCGTGGCCCGCCTGCTTTTCGAGAGGAGATATGAGTTCCCTGGTAAAGTGCGGTTGATATTTCAGCCGGCAGAGGAACAATACCCTGGAGGGGCGAGCAAGGTTATTGATGATGGCGGGCTTACAGGCGTCGATGCTATTATAGGGCTTCACATTTTCGGTGATGTGGGTCTTGGTAATGTGCGTTTCTGCCCCGGGCCATTCATGGCAAGCTCCAACGATTTCAATATCAGGGTCACAGGAAAAGGTGGTCATGTATCCACACCGGAATATTGCATAAATCCCATTGAAATGGCTGCGGACCTTATATCCAGGTCTAGGCTGGAAAGTGCCCGGAAGGTCGATCCTTCAAGACATGTTTTTGGCTTTGGCACGGTCACCGGAGGTACTCGCTCAAACATCATCCCCGACGAAGTACATGTTTCAGGAAGTTTCAGGACCTTTGATGAAATGGACACGGCCACTATTGAGAATGTTCTGGATACAATACTGATTTCTGTCATGGAGGAATATACCAGAGAGGATATTGCTGGTGTGCCATCCTATGAGCTGGATGTGTTACATGGTTATCCTGTACTTGTGAACGATCCGGGTTTTACGGCAGCGGCCAGCAGGTTGCTTAAGCAGTCATTCATGAATGTGGATGATAATGCATCTCCTATCTTCGGCTCCGAGGATTTTGCTCATTATTTGCGTCAGGTGCCAGGTATGTTCCTTTTCCTGGGTACCCGCAATCCGGAGAAAGATATGACAGAGAACAACCATTCCAGCAGTTTTGATATAGATGAAGCTGTCCTGATACAGGGTGTGCAAATATTAAGTTCTATTGCTCTTGATTTTTTGAAAAAGCCAGGGGAATATATTCGTTGATCATAAAGGTCTTTTCCCCATTACTTAATTCCTCCGTAAAAAAATTCGTGGTGAGCGTACTGGCATCCGAAGGTTTTGCTTACGACATGGAGAAGGATCTTGATCTGGATGATATTTCAGCAAATTACCTTGAAGACGGAGGCATCTTTTATGTGGCTTTCACAGAGGGCAGGATCATCGGCACCTGTGCTGTGAAAAAAAGAAGTGAGGAAAAATGTGAGGTCAAGAGGCTGTATGTCCATAAGGATCTCAGAAGACTGGGAATCGGGTCCGAACTCTTGGGGAAAGCTCTGGAATTTGCACGCGAGCATTATAATACAGCGATCCTGAAGACATCTACTTCTCAGAAGCAAGCTATTGCTTTATACTTGAAGACCGGCTTTTTCGTGCAAAAAGAAGAAAAAGGGGTCATTTATTTTACAATGGATCTGGCTGAGCAGTTCACTCTATAGTTTTGATCAGCGCTACCTCATCACAGTCCGGGAACTTAGGACAGTTTATGCAGCCACTCCATACTTTATGGGGGAGTGTTGCTTTATCCACCCTTTCAAATCCGTGTTTTTCGAAAAATTGCGGTACGTATGTAAGAGTAAATATCTTCTTTATATGCAGTTCGTGTGCATCACTCATACAGGCCTTAAGCAACTGGGAACCTATTCCTTGCCTTGCATATTCAGGCTTGACAGCAAACGAAAGTACCTCCGCCAGGTCTTCCCATACTACCTGCAGGGCACAGCATCCTATGACCTCGCCGTCCTTCTCGTATACATAGAAACTGCGTATATACTGGTACAGTTCATTGTATGAACGGGGAAGCATCTTCTCCTGTTTTGCATATGCATTGATGATGTTCTTCATTGCTTCGACATCTTTGACAGTGGCCTTACGGATCATTAGATGATTCTCCTTGATCTCATTGAATTAGAAAAAAGTATAGCGAGCGTGAAGGGATTTGAACCCCTGGCTTGCAGCTTAGGAGGCTGCCGCCATATCCTGGCTAGGCCACACGCTCTCTTTGACTTTCACTCTCCTAATAACATTCAATATCTTAAATCTATTGGTACGAGCCGGACCTATCAGTAGTTATCTGTTTCTTTCTATATCCGGTCTCTGTCTGTCGGCAGATATAAACTGATCTTTGAACTGCTTACTATGTATCAGTTCGAAAATATTCGTACCTTAGGCAATTGCTATATATTCTGAATGATATCATATCTTTCAGATACAAATCTATTACGGGGAGACAGAATGAGATCGAACTATCTGTTAATACTTTTATTAATTACAATGGCCATCGTGATATCAGGTTGTTCCTGTCAGCCGACGATAGTCTACAATGGCTCTGAGAACACAAGTGGGAACCAGACACCTTCTCCTGGAGTGAACAATGACGAAGAATTCATAACCGGCGTGGCATCTGTCAGTAATGTGCAGGTGCTTATACTGGAATCTTTTCCTGTACAGGTGAATGTGGAAGCTACGGGTTATCTTCCCGATGGCTGCACGACCATCGCTAATGTCACTACCACGAAAGATGGCAACACATTCTATGTGGAGATAGGCACAATACGTCCCAGGGATGCCTTATGTACACAGGCACTGGTGCCTTTCACAAAGTCCGTGCCTCTTGACGTATATGGTCTGGAGAAAGGTGTCTACAATGTAGATGTGAACGGCAAGACAGCATCCTTTGAACTGTCTGTTGATAATATCCTTTCGGATAAATCCTGAAAATGTGGCCTTTGCTAGACGGCCACTTTTATATCTATTTACATTGCAACTTGCCGCTGTGATCTATCAGGTACAGTAGAGTTAATTGTCTTCTATCGACATTTTCAGCTTTTCCATGAAACCCATGTTCTGTACGACGTTCATATGGATGCCCAGCATCTCAGGGGGGAATCCCAGAGCAAGCCCTAAAAGCTGGGAATAATGCAGCACAGGTATTTCATAGGTTTTACCAAATGCCTTTTCTATCTCCTTTTGGCCTGCGTCCAGTTGCATGTGGCAGAAAGGACATGCATTGACTATGCAATCCACACCTGCCTCTTTTATTTTAGATAGTTTGTGTTCGGCCATTGCAAGTGATCTTTCTTTAAGGCCGGATCGCATGCCTCCTCCGGCTCCACAGCACTCCATCTTATCGGAGTATTCAACGCTTGTGGAACCTGTAGCTTCCACAAGTTCGTCAAAGAAACGTGGTCTTTCAAAACTGCCAAGTCCCCTGTCCCTGGAAGGTTTTATGAGATGGCATCCGTAGTGAACTGCTACTTTCAGTCCAAGAGGTTTCTCTATGGCCTCCTTTATCTTCTCAGTTCCGACATCCGAATAGAGGAATTCTGCTATATGGCGTACGTCTATCGTTCCTTTGAACTGGCGGTCTATCTCGCCCAGATATACATTTGTCCTTTTCCTCAGCTCTTCGTTCTCCTTCAATGTCCGGTTTGCATCTGCCAGGGATCCAAAGCATCCGTTACATATGGTAAGAAGGTCACGTTGCATATCCTCTCCAAGTGTAAGGTTACGCCCAGCCACTGCCAGCCATGTAGGGCTATCAAATGAACGGAATACACCGGGTGCAGGACAGCAGGAAGCTCCGGGCAGGTAAGTGCAGTCAATGTCCAGCTTTGCAAGGCATAGCCTGGTGGCCATCTCTATGCCTGGGTATCTGTTAGGGATGACGCATCCCAGAAAAAGTGCCAATGGTGCCATTTTTGTCTCCGGTATATAACTATTGGTCTATGATAGCCGCCAACTTGCAGGCATTAAGAAGCTTTTTGACCTCGTTCAAGGCTTCAAGGTCCTTATGCACTGTTTCGGGAAGTCGCTCAAGTCCAAGCTCTTCCCTTTTCTCCATATTTGTTTCATCAATAGGCACAGCGTGTCCATATTCCAGGAGCAGTTCTATTACTTGCTTATGCTCAGGCAGTATAATGCCCTCGTGGGCTGCAACGGACCGGATGCTGAGGATAGCATCTACTATATCAATGCGGCGCGGGCAACGCTCCTGGCAGTTATAGCATGTAGTGCACATCCACAGCTCTTTATCTTCAAGCACATCCTGGGACCTCATGGCATGCCTGATGAGCCTGCGTACGTTCAGGCTGGTATGGCGGCCAGAAGGGCAGCTCCCGCTGCACATCCCGCATTGCATGCACTTCAGTATGTCGATCCCTGCTTCTTTAAGTTGTTCCTGTACATTGTTCTCTTTCATGTTCTGCCCATTAATGTATTTCCTATTGTTTATAAACTGTTCCCGGATATCTGTTACTTTTTCTTTCAATACATAGTATAATTTTCATCATGGTTTTCTGTTCTCTCTCTAGTTGAACTCTTCTTTTCGGCAGCAATTAAGAAAAATTTATATACTATAAAGTAGGTAATGGGTTACTTAATACCTAAGAGGTAATAGGAATGGCACAAAAAGCAATGACCAACGAGGAAGTGCTGCAAAAAGTTGCAGAAAATGATGTAAAGTTCATAAGGACACAGTTCACTGATACTCTGGGTATCATCAAAAGTTGGGCAATTCCGGCAGAGGACCTTGAGGGAGCTTTCAAGGACGGTGTTATGTTCGATGGTTCTTCGATAGAGGGTTTCGCAAGGATAGAAGAATCCGATATGATGCTCATGCCCGATCCATCTACTTTCAGGATACTCCCATGGAGGCCAAAGGAAGGCTCAGTGGCCCGTATCATTGGTGATGTAAAGAAGCCAGATGGTACTCCGTTCGAAGGCGATCCGAGGTATGTCCTGAAGCAAGCCATGGCTGATGCTGCAGAAATGGGATACACGATGAACGTAGGCCCGGAGCTTGAGTTCTTCCTGTTCAAGCTGGACGCAGAAGGTAACCCTACAACACATCTGACCGATCAGGGAGGATATTTCGACTTTGCTCCTCTGGACAAGGCACAGGATGTAAGAAGAGACATAGACTTCGCACTTGAGTCTATGGGGTTCAAGCTGGAGGCTTCTCACCACGAGGTAGCTCCTTCACAGCACGAGATCAACTTCAGGTTCGGTGACATGCTTTCCACTGCAGACAAGGTCATTACCTTCAAGTACGTGGCAAAATCCATTGCATATCACAAGGGGTACTATATCTCCTTCATGCCGAAGCCTCTTTTCGGTGTGAACGGTTCAGGCATGCACACTAACCAGTCCTTGATGACTAACGGCAAGAACGCCTTCTATGACCCGGATGCACCAAAAGGCCTCTCACAGACGTCCATGTATTACATAGGCGGTATGCTGAAGCACATCAGAGAGTTCGCTGCAGTCACCAACTCAACTGTGAACTCCTACAAGAGGCTTGTGCCAGGATATGAAGCACCTATATATGTCACATGGTCTGCCACCAACAGGAGCTCTCTCATCAGGATCCCTGCAACAAGAGGCATTGGCACAAGGATCGAACTAAGGTGCCCTGACCCTGCATGTAACCCATACCTTGCATTCGCCCTGATGCTGCGTGCTGGTCTTGACGGTATAAAGAACAAGATCGAGCCACCAGAGGCCACGAACGTCAACATCTTCAAGCTCAGTGAAGAAGAGCGTACAAAGAGAGGTATCCAGTCCCTCCCTGGCAGCCTGAAGGAGTCCCTGGATCTCATGCGCGCCAGCGAGTTCACAAAGAATGCTCTTGGTGAACACGTCTTCAACAGCTTCCTTAAGGCAAAGACCGCTGAATGGGATTCATACAAGGCACAGGTCCACCAGTGGGAACTGGACAACTACCTAAGCATATTGTAAGGGAAATATCCCTTACATATAACTTTATCCCATTGTCCCTATGGACGTTAGATGCCAATTGCTTTTAGTTTGGCTTCCCTCTATTGGAGATCCTCCTCAATGAACGACGAAAACAGGTCTTTTACGGATATTTGCATGGTTGGTCCGCAAAAGGCAAATTGATGTATCTCCAAAAACAGTTCTTAGTGGTAAATATGTGCGGAATTATAGGCGTTATAGACCGTGGCCGGTCTGGCATGGACGGCTCAGGTATAAAAGAGGCCCTCAGCCTGATGAACGAACGAGGAAGTGGAGAAGGCGCGGGTTATGTAGCTTATGGCATATACCCGGATTATCCGGATTATTATGCTCTTCATGTCTTCTATGACAATCTGGTGGAACCGAAAAAGAAGGTAGATGAACTACTTGAAAAGTGGGGACGCATAGTTCAGCAGGAAGAGATCCCTACCTATGAGCGACCCGGCCTCAGGAAGAAACATATCCCATGGAGGTATTTCTACAAGCCCCATAAGGATCTCGTGGTAGGCAGTTCCACACCTGAAGACGATCTTGTAAAGACCCTTGTGATGGACATCAACTCCCGTATAGATGGTGCTCTGGTGTTCTCTTCAGGCGTCAATATGGGAGTGTTCAAAGCGGCCGGCTGGCCTGAGGATGTTGCGGATTTTTACCGCATACAGGATTACAAGGGTTACATATGGCTTGCCCATAACCGTTATCCGACAAACACCCCGGGCTGGTGGGGAGGTGCCCATCCATTCAATCTGCTTGACTGGTCAGTGGTCCACAATGGAGAGATCACTTCTTACGGTACTAACAGGCAGTATGTGGAAAGCAATGGCTACAAGTGTACTATGTTCACGGATACTGAGGTTGTAGCTTACCTCTTTGATATCCTGGGCAGGCGTCATGGATTGCCTGAAGATCTGGTTGTGAAAGCTTTGGCTCCTCCTTTCTGGGATGAGATCGATGCAATGCCCGAAAGACAGCGGAAGATAGATCACGCCATGCGTCTCACATACGGGGCTGCCCAGATGAATGGACCTTTTGCCATAGTTGTAGCTACCAGCCAGGGTATAGTAGGGTTCACTGACCGTATCAAGCTACGTCCTTTGGTTGCTGCTGAGAATGGGAACAAGCTCTATATCTCCAGCGAGGAGGCAGCTATCAGGGTCATGGACCCGGACGTGCAGAACATCCGCATGCCCAGAGCAGGCGAACCGGTCATAGGGAGGGTCATTGTATGACCCTGGGCAGTGTACCTCTGCGGTATAAGGTAAGCATCGACCGTGATCAGTGTATGCAGTGTATGCGCTGTGTGGATAATTGTTCCTATGGTGTCTACAGAGTTGAAGGTGATAGGATCATTATAGACTCCCGCAAATGCACTGCCTGCCACCGTTGTATCTCCATGTGTCCCAGGGATGCCATCACTCTTCAGGAGAAACCTGTGGATTACCGCAGCCATCCCCTGTGGACAGCTCAGACAAGGGAAGATATCATCAACCAGGCCCGCACTGGCAAGATAATCCTTGCAGGAATGGGTAATGCACTTGATTATCCTGTGATCTTCGACAGGCTGGTATTGGACGCCTGCCAGGTGACAAACCCAAGTATCGATCCTCTGAGAGAGCCCATGGAACTGCGTACCTACCTGGGTAAGAAGCCTTCAAGGCTTGAGTTCAGAAAGAACGATGAAGGAGATGTGGAACTTGTCACGGAGCTTGCTCCTAATCTGAAGCTTGATACGCCTATCATGATAGGGCATATGAGTTACGGAGCTATCAGTCTCAATACCCAGCTAAGCCTGGCCAAGGCAGTGACAGAAATGGGCACTTTCATGGGCACAGGTGAAGGTGGAATGCATAAGGCCCTGCACCCGTATCAGGACCACACTATCGTCCAGGTGGCCTCAGGGCGTTTTGGTGTTGATATCGATTATCTTGAACGTGGCGCAGCCATTGAGATCAAGATAGGGCAGGGTGCAAAGCCGGGTATAGGCGGTCACCTGCCAGGTGAAAAAGTATGCGTTGATGTGTCCTGTACCCGTATGATCCCCCTGGGTTCAGATGCTATAAGTCCGGCACCTCATCATGATATTTATAGTATAGAGGATCTGGCGCAACTTGTCAGGAGCCTTAAGGAAGCCACAGAATGGAAGAAGCCGGTGTTCGTGAAGATAGCAGCTGTGCACAACGTAGCCGCCATAGCTGCAGGCATTGCACGTTCGTCAGCAGATGCTGTCGTGATAGATGGTTTCCGTGGCGGGACCGGTGCAGCTCCCAAGGTGTTCAGGGACAATGTAGGCATACCCATAGAAGCAGCTATAGCTGCTGTAGACCACAAGCTGAACGATCAGGGTGTAAGGAATGAGGTTTCCATCATTGCCAGCGGAGGCATACGCAACAGTGCAGACCTTGCAAAATCCATTGCTCTGGGGGCGGATGCAGTATATATCGGAACGGCTTCCCTGATAGCTCTTGGATGCAGGGTATGTGGCAATTGCTACCGTGGTCTCTGTCCCTGGGGCATAGCCACCCAAAGGCAGGACCTGGTAGACCGTATCGATCCCGAGATAGGGGGAAGGAATGTTGCGAACCTTATACATGCCTGGACACTTGAGCTAAGTGAGCTCATGGGTGCTGCCGGCTTGAACAGCATTGAAAGCCTCAGGGGTAACCGCGAGCGTTTGCGTGGGTATATGCTGGATGAAGGCATGCTGAAAGTACTGAATGTCGAACCGGTGGGGGCATAAAGATGGAAAAAATGGTCATTGATGCAAAAGGTATGCATTACACTCCACTCAATAAGCAGATCCGGAAGGCCGTAGCTGCAGGTGTTAAGGAGATCGAGATAAACAATGTACTTGGGCAGCGTTTTATAGCCAACGGTCTCAGAGGCGATGTGAAGATCACCATCAATGGTATTCCCGGGGGGGACCTCTGTATGTTCATGAACGGCCCGGAGTGCACTGTTCACGGCGATTGTGAACATGCTCCCGGAAACACCATGGACGGAGGGATGATCATCGTCCATGGCAGTGCAGGCGACGCTGTAGCTCACAGTATGCGTGGTGGTAAGGTGTATATCCGGAACAATATCGGATATCGTGGCGGTATACACATGAAAGAGTACGAATCTAAGAAGCCAACTCTTGTAATAGGTGGCACTTCTCATGCATTCCTCGGTGAATACATGGCCGGAGGCCTGATATTGGTCCTTGGCATGGGTTCGCAGCCACTTATGGAGGACAGAGGTATCGGCAGCGGTATACACGGGGGAGAGATCGTGATCCGTGGAAAAGTGGCAGACAGGCTCCTTGGTGTAGGTGCCATAAAAACAGAGTTCACTGAAAGTGATCTCGAAAGGTTATCCCCGGTAATAGAGGACTTCTGTTCCAGGTTCGGTATAGATCCATCTCCTCTCATGGACATCAACTACACACGTATAGTGCCTTCGAGCAGCAGGCCCTTTGCTGGCAAATACACATGGGAGTGATTGAAATGGGAAAAAATTATCTCGATCTTAAGGCTGAGGTCTGGGACACAGGCATATGCGCTGCTTGTGGTGCATGTGTTGCAGTGTGCCCTGCAGATGCCATATTTTTCAAGACAGGAGAAGAATCCATAAGCCCGTTTAACAATGGATACTGTAAGGAAGTCACTGACGGAGTACCATGTGGTGCATGTTATGCTACCTGTCCCAGGCTGGACCCGGCACCAACCGAAGTGTTGGGTGAGTATCTGGATATCTTTTCTGCAAAGGCGGATATCCCTATCCCCGGAAAACAGAGTGGTGGGGCAGTCACAGCTATTCTGGTGAATGCTCTTGAACAGGGTATGATCGACGCAGTGGTCACAGTGGAAGAGGATCCATGGACCCTTAAACCATCGTCCACTGTCATCACATCGGAAGATGTGCTTATCAATCAGGCAGGAAGCCGTTACAACTGGTGGGTGCCACTGGTCTCTTCTCTGAAAGAGGCTGTCATCACCCGTAAGTACAGAAACATTGCAGTTGTGGGTGTACCCTGTGTGGTACAGGCTGTCAGGAAAATGCTTGATAGCGACCACGACCTCTTAAGGCCATTCAGGCGTTCCATCCGTCTGGTCGTAGGACTTTTCTGCACAGAGACCTTCGACTACGAGAAACTGGTAGAGGAAAAACTGATCCGGGAGCGCAGCATCGAACCTCTGGACATAATTCGTTTTGACGTAAAAGGGAAGCTCGAGATCACCATGAAAGATGGTAGCTTCATAGCTATACCTTTAAAAGATGTCGATGACTGTGTAAGGCCAGGTTGCAGGATGTGTACTGATTTCACTGCTATTGGTTCAGACCTCTCTGCGGGTTCAGTGGGTAGTCCGACAGGCTATACTACGCTGATCATACGCAGTACTGCCGGACAGACTGTTGTGCAAAGCGCCATCGAAAACGGTTTGCTTTCTACAGGGCCTGATGTGGACATACAGGCTGTAGAGAAGCTATCAGGTAAGAAAGTTGCAAGAAAACAGGAGAAAACATAACACATCCCTTTTATGGCTGCGGTGTCTATCCTCTTCCTCGTCGTTCCTAACCATGCTGATAGACACCGTATATCCATTCTCTGATGCAGCCATTGGGATAAGACAGCTTGCCGGATAAAGGTATTGCTATCAGATCTCTTTTTAAGGAAGTTGATCTTCTATCATATAGAGGCATTGGAAAATATATCCCATTCAGATGTCATGACTGGAATGTTTTCCTGTAGTGGATGGTATCTACTCTGTTGCCTCTGTCGTTCTTCACTATACAGTATGGGATAAACCCATTAGATCCATAGAATCTCATAGCAGCATCATTGGTGGACCAGGTGCAAACGTATAGTTTCCTTATGCCTTCATTCATCAGATCTCTTTCAAGTTCCTGGTACAATGCTCTGCTAATACCCTTTTTCCTTTGAAGGGGATGCACACACATGAGGTTGATGTATGCGTCATTCTCTTTTCTCCAGAACTTGCTGCAGCCAATAACACCGATGATATTACCGGCGGTGTCATGTGGAGCACTATGACCCTCTGCGATCAGGTAATAGGAATGCTTACCAGCAAGACATTCCCATACTCTTTGCTCTATACCATTACCTCTCATGCTGAGGGGCGGGTAAAAATCATTGTCCACAATTTCTATGAACCGGCAGAGAGGACCGTGATCTTCCTGCCGGGCATGTCGTATCTTTACTTCGGGCATTAAGTGACGTTAAGGTATCGTTCGATCTCCCATCCATGTACCTGCTTTTTATATTCATCCCATTCTGCCCTCGCAAGTCTGAGGATATTGTCATGTACATGCGTGCCCAATATCTTCTTGAGCAACTCGTCCTGCTCAAAGTAGTTTGCACTCTCATTGAGGGTGCCTGGCAGGCTTTCGATACCTTGTTCTGCACGCTCTTTGAGACTCAGATCGAAAATATTATAATCGACAAAATGTTTTGGAGCAATCTTGTTCTGTATGCCTTCAAGGCCTGCTGCCAGTATAGCAGCGAAAGTAAGATATGGGTTGCAGGATGGGTCGGGACTTCTCAGTTCCACACGAGTGCTGCTGCCCCTTGCAACAGGTATACGCATAAGAGAACTGCGGTTAGCACCGGACCATGCAATGTACACTGGCGCTTCATATCCGGGAATGATCCTCTTGTATGAGTTCACAATAGGATTTGCTATGCATGTGATAGCTTTGACATGGTTCAGGACACCGGCGATGAAATACCTCGCTGTATCGCTGATCTCCATTTCAGCATCCGGATCGTAGAAAGCGTTCTTACCGTCCTTTGAAAGGGAAAGGTTGACATGCATACCTGAACCATTGACCGTAGCTATTGGTTTTGGCATGAAGGTTGCATGCAATCCATTGATCTTAGCTATCGTCCTGGCGACGTACTTGAACGTGACCACATTATCGGCCATAGTTAATGCGTCCCCGTACTTGAAGTCGATCTCATGCTGGCCGAAGGCCACTTCGTGATGGGAGGCTTCAATATCAAAATTAAGGTCCATGAGCGTAAGGACTATCTCACGTCTGATATCTTCGGCAATGTCCGTAGGTGCAAACTCAAAGTAGGTTCCGTAGTCATGGGGTATGGTCGTAGCATTACCGTTTTCTTTTTCGAAAAGGAAGAACTCCATCTCAGGCCCTACATTCAAAGTAAAACCCATCTCTGCAGCCTTTTCTGTAACTTTTCTCAGCACATAGCGGGGATCGCCTTTGAAAGGTTCGCCGTTTGGCTGGTACACATCGCAGATAATGCGTGCCACCTGTCCTTTACCGTTATTCCAGGGAAGTAGTGCAAATGTGGTTACATCAGGTTTAAGCAGCATGTCAGATTCGTATATCCTGACAAATCCCTCTATAGAAGAGCCGTCAAAGCTTATGCCCGTGGTCAGAGCTTTTTTGATCTGGGTCACAGGTATTTCGACATCCTTGACAACACCCTGTATATCTGTAAACTGTAGCCGTATGAACTTTACATTGTGTTCTTCAATAGCTTTTAGAACATCGTTCTCGTTCTTGATGATCATTGGATCTCCCGTCCGGCAGCATGAACTGCAATTGCTTGAGCTATATTAACAGCTGCATGAAGATAAAATTATTCTTTCTATATTAATGAGTTCATACCTATCTCCAATCAGTACATAAAAAAACCGGGTGTATATTTCTCCCTATTGAGGATCCCAGGATCATTTGTCTGCCATCCCAATTGTTCTGCTCATCATGAACGCTGTATCATTCACTCCTCCATCATCAATAAATGGGGCAATGGATGCCCTTGTACGGACATCCTACTCCAAGATCGTTCTTTTTCCGCAGTTTCGATCATTTTAAAATATTGGATCCCGAAGATCCTTTCTGCGGTGGCATTCCTGGTTTACCTATTGGTCCTCTTTCCATTCCTCTTTCTTTCTCCGGTCCCATTCCAAGGGTTTCCATTGCTGTATGGAGCATTTGCATGGCTTCCTTCAGATCTTCCTCATCCTCTGCGTTCTCAACGATCTTTTTTGCTTCTTCCAGCTGGGCTGTTGTGTTTTCCAGCATTTCTGCTGTGATGTTCTTGTCTTGCAACTCTTCTGACCCTATCATTGAAAATTCCATAAATGAGATCGTATCATTTATTTGCTCCAACATTCTTTTCTGATATGTTTCAAATGATTTATTTCCCAGGGACATTCCCTGATCATCCCTGGGTTTTTGTCTCATTCCATGACCGTTTTCAGGTGCTATTCCAAGTGTCACCATTGCTGTTCGGATCAGTTCCTTTGCTTCCTTCAGGCCGCCTTCATCTTCTGCATCAGTGATGAGCGTCTTTGCATCCTCTAAATGTGTGAGTGCAGTTGTCAGCGTCTCTTCTGTGATGTTCTCGTTTTCCAACTCCCCGATGTTCTCGATGTCCGATCCGAGCATAGAGATCGTATCATTCACATGTTCCAGCATTCTCTCCTGCTGGATCTCGAAAGTTGCATTGTCAAGGGAAAAGCTTAGTGGCTCTTCACTATTCTTTTTTTCATGCATCGTTCCATACCTATCGTTTTTATGGCCATTGTCCTGTGCAGCGAATGTGGATGGTACTAAACATAGAACCATCAAAGCTACCGAAAAGGCTGCTATAGATCTTGTCATTTTTCTTTGCGTACTGATCTCCTCCAGATCCGTTGTGTCCAGCCAGTTTAGTTGCCGGCACAATTACTGAATTCTCTACGAATGATATAAGCATACTTAGCTCTTAAAGGAATAATAGGGCTTTAATTTGCAAAAGAAAGATCTATTACAGTTTTTATTATTGCAGCATCCTTTATTGCTCTCTTTTTGGGAAATCCCATTTTAACTATGTACTAAAAATTATCAATTACTTATACACACATAGGCTTGCATATTCTTAGAAACAGAGCAATTATATTGCTTTTTAGCATTTATAGTAAGTATTAATAACTTGAAAAGTTTCAATAATACATTTTTCTGCTCTGATCTGCAATTAGGCTCTATTTATCTCTTTTATCCTCTGAAACATGTGCTATAAAGCTTCATCAGTCCAAAAAAAGTATAAATAATACTATATATGTATTGTATCATTGCAGCTACATAAAAATCCCTTAAGCATATTTATATTGTAGTTCAATGTCTTTATTAACCTGACATATTGGCTAGTTCACAAGGTCTGAAAGGGACAGGAAACGGCCAGGGTAAAAAAGTATAGGTATATGGGTCACATGAATCACAAGGCTATAGTGCTTATATTTGCAATCATCTTGGTTACGATCGCAGGTGGATGTGCAGATAAGCCCTCCACTTTGAACAGAGGTCAGGACTATAAACTGGATTACAGTCTTGTTCCGGCATCTCTAGGTGTTCTTTCTCCTACTGATCATATTAAGCCTGTAAATCCTGAAATTCGTCCAGTTTTCAGGGATGAAAGAGAGGAATTCAACAATATTATCTCTGAGGCAGATCTGATTACAGAAGAGTTAGATTCCAGGATATTGAGTTTTGAGGAAGAAGGTAAAGATGTTCAAAGGCTTAAGTTTCTTCTTGAAGAATATAAGACTTTGATATCCAGTGCGAAAACATACCGGGAACTCGCGGATCAGGTTCATGAGGGTTGCACGGACCCGGAATGTGCGGCAATTGAAACAGAACTATATCTGCAACTATCCAGAGATAGCCTGAAAAAATCTAATTCCATACTGCTGGATATATTCAACGAAATGAAAAAGCTGCTTCCAGGACATGTTAAATTAGGTGAGGGTTGTGCACTTTCTGCAACCGGTACAGGAAGAGTGTTGCTAGTGGGTGATCTGAACGCTAACATTTCCATTAGAAATGGTGTTCTTTATGTAGTGGGTCTTCCGGATAACCCCGAATTGCCTATCACCATAGTAGGCAAATATGAGTTTAAAAAGTCAGAAAAACCTGAGGAACGATTATCTTATTACAAGATAATTGATGCTACAGTGGCCATCTCGGCGCAAAGATCGGCTTTCATAGTAGAAGCAAATGAAATCTCAATCGATGTTAAAGGAAATGGTACAGTTGATCTTTTCGGTAACGGTACTTACATAATAACATGTCCGGATGGCAGTTCGGATGATATGCATTGGGAAGCACCCGCTGTAAGAAGAACTATTAATAACCCCTCTATCTATACTGATATCAAATGAAGGCATTTTCCCGTAGCATGATATTTGCCATCTTGCTAGTCATTCCATTTTTAATGACTGCAGGCGCAAGCGCTACCATTCATGGTGTGGTGTATGAGTGGAATACATTCCAACCTCTGGAAAATGTAATTGTGAATGTGAACTCTACTCCTGTGCAGTCAATGGTGTGTAAATATGGTACTTATTCCTTTGAGCTGCCAGAGGGGAATTATAAGATAAGTGCAAGTTATTATGAGGATAGCAGCCTTATTTATTATGCCGAGGATTTTGTGAATATTACAGATGAGGGCAGCTATGTGCTCGACCTGTTACTTTTTCCAGATTATTCTCAAAGTGCATCTTCTATTAACGGATCCTCTTCTTCAAATCAGTCTATAAGCTCCCAGAATGCTACCGCTGTTCAGAGCAATTTTATTTTCATTGATACTATTCTTATAACTGTTCTAATACTCTTGGTTCTGTTCTTTTTGTTAAGACACTCGACAGAAAAAAAGACCACTCTTGCTGGAAAAAGGCATCAGGCAGGAAAGCAAGAAAAGGCCGGGGAAAAGGTAATTCTTATACCTGAGCCGGTACAGTTCACAGAATCTCCCGAAAGCATTAAAACCGGTTCACAAGAGCTTGAGGAAACGGATCCAGAGGAAACAGTTCCTACAGAAATGATCGTTGCAGAGCCAGATAATACGACCTCAACTACTTTAGAAGCCATCCTCAAGGGGCCGATGCCTGCTGATCTGCAGGAGATCGTGGATATCATTCGTGCTCATGGTGGGCGTATGACCCAAAAGGACCTCAGGAGCAAGCTCAAATATTCAGAAGGGAAAGTGAGCCTCATGCTATTTGATCTTGAAAAGAGGGGCATGATCCAGAAGTTCAAAAGAGGCAGAGGAAATGTTATCCTTCTTGTTGAACAGGACCAGCCATCTTAAGAACTGGTTTTTATCCTGTTTTTGCCAGAATAACCCTTTATTATAATTCAAAAGACCATCAAAACAATATCTAAAGGTTTTTTGTTTTCTAATCTCTGTATTAAAGCTTGGATCTGAAAACTATTTCCTATTTTCTCTTTAAGTTCTAAGTATGTTTTTATTATAAAATACCAAAAGGAGGGTTTGCTGCCAGGAACATGCTGGCAAGCGTACCACCCAACACAGCCATCCCCCATCTCCTGTGTGATCACACAAAGGAGGTGAAAGGAGGCATCCCATTTTCCTGTGGATGCCTCCTCAAAGGAGGCCAAAGAAAAAAAATCACTATATCTGCATTACCGGAGGAATTACATGAGTAAAAAGTACGGTTTCAAGAATTACACTGTCCTTGACAGGAGGCAGTTCGATCTACTAATGTGGAATCTGATGAAAACACTTTCAGATAATGATGAACAGGTCTCATCTTCTTCTTCTTCTTCTTCATACCTTAATAAAGAATAAGGAGGAATTCTGATGTCCGATAACTTTGCTGAAGGTTCTGCCAAAAGTGTTGATCTCTCTTCTCTCCTCAAACTGGAGGATGTATGGAAGATCTACCAGATGGGAGAAGTGGAATTTGCTGCCTTGAAGGGTGTTGACCTGCACATCTCCAAAGGAGAGTTCGTGGTGATACTGGGTCCCAGCGGTAGTGGAAAAAGTACCATGATGAACCTGCTTGGCTGCCTGGACCTTCCAAGCAAAGGTACTGTCCTTCTCAATGGGAAAGACATTTCACGTCTTTCAGAATCCGAACTGGCTACCATCAGAGGAAAGATGATAGGCTTCATTTTCCAGCAGTTCAATCTCATTCCCACACTGAACACCCTTGAGAATGTTATGCTTCCTCTGGAGTTCCAGAACGCAGACCCCTCTGCTGCAAAAAAGAAGGCTGTGGAGCTATTGGATCTGGTAGGGCTATCTCAGAAAGCTCGTAATCTGCCATCCCAGCTATCAGGTGGTCAGAGGCAGAGGGTCGCTATTGCCCGATCACTGGCCGTAGACCCGGATATTATACTGGCGGATGAACCTACAGGTAACCTCGACAGCAAAACAGGGACGTATATACTGGATTTCCTTTATGGGCTGCACAAGAAGGAAGGCAAAACGATAATCATTGTGACACATGATGTGGCCCTTGTCAGATATGCCGAAAGGGTAGTTCACATAAAGGACGGAACGGTGGAATCCATAGAAGAAATACAAAATAATTAAAGGTGTTTACATGAAAAAAATGCTATTATTGATACTCTTGATATTATCTCCCATGGCACATGCTTCCGCAGCAACCTACGTGGACTCTGCCGGGCTCAGCGTTGATGTTATGAGTCAGACCCCAAACCCTGCAAGACCGGGAGAGAGCGTTGAACTTACTCTCAGCGTGCAGAACTATGGGAATGAAGACCTTAAGAACATTGTGATAACTGCCCAACCCGAATATCCCTTCTCGAAAGTGGATGGTGAATCCCTGAGCAGGAGCATCTCCTATCTTAATGCCAGACAGGATGATGACGATGCTGCAACAGTGAAATTGAAATTAAAGGTCGCCAGTGACGCTCCTGCAGGTACATATGAGCTGGATATCGTTACAACGGATTCAACAGGTACTAACAAAACCACTACGCTGGATATTGAAGTAAGGGGAAAGGAATACGCTCAGATCGTAACGATCAGCAAGGCCAGTATAGATTTTGCCACCGAGGAACAGCTCGATTTTGTGGTCACAAATACCGGCAGTTCCCCTCTTAAGAACATGAAGATCTCCTGGGCAGACTCCACTGGTACGATCTTGCCGGTCTACTCGGATAATACCAAGTACATAAGTTATCTGGCTTCCAATGAATCTGTAACTGTCAGTTATATAGTAATGGCTGACGTGAATGCCGACCCCGGCCTTTACCAGCTGGACATTACTCTTGAGGTAGAGGACTATGATTCCAACGTTAGCACAATTTCCACAACGGCAGGTCTGTTTGTAGGGGGCGGGACAGATTTCGATGTTGCGTTCTCAGATAATTCCGATGGAGAAATGTCGTTCTCAATAGCTAATGTGGGTAACAATGAAGCATATTCCGTAAAGGTTTCCATTCCGGAACAGGACGGTTATAGTGTGTCGGGCAGTTCCTCTACCATAGTCGGCAACCTGGAAAAAGGTGACTATACTATCGCTTCGTTCCCAGTTTCACAACAGGGCTTCGGAGGCACGCCAGACACTGCTGGTGCCGGACCAGATGGCAATGCAGCGGCAGCTTCGGCATCATCCGCAAATGCAAGTACCAGCAATGATCTAAAGGTTTTGATCGAGTACACGGATTCGGCAGGTCAGAGGAATACTGTAGAAAAATCCGTGCAGATCTCGCAGAGCAGCACTGCAACAACTGTCGCATCAATGGGTCCGGGAGGGCAAGACCAGGGATCATCCAGTTCAAAATATGTATATGTTCTGGTATTAGCTGCTCTTGCATCAGGATATGTCGTGTATTACAGAAGAAGGCACTGTGAGAACCCTGCTGTTATCCGGAAACTTGGATCGACAGTGCACCACAGGAAGACGAAAGAAGGTAATTAACAATGAGAAGCAGCAGCTATCTCAAAATGGCCCTTACCATCCTGCTGCATAGCAAGATACGCAGCTGGCTAACTATTATAGGGATAGTCATAGGTGTAGGTGCTGTTGTAGGTATCATGTCCCTGAGCGAGAACATGCAAAAGGACATGGAAGCAAGACTCTCTGAAATGGACCTTACAGCCATCACCATTTCTCCGGGCTCTTCAAAGGCTATGATGGCAATGGGCCCGGGAGGTGGCGGAGGAGGTTCCTCGTCCTCTTCAGAGGACACCAACCTCACTAAAAAGGATATCATGGCCCTGAGATCCGTAGATGGTATACAGTATATGTATGGCCAGATATCGGGTAAAGAAGATGTATATTTCCTGGGAGAGGAAGCAGAGCTCAGTATCACAGGCGTGGATCCTCAGGTATGGCAATACGCTACCACTGATACCGCAGAGTCAGGCAGATTGCTGGAACCATCGGATAACTATGTTGCTGTCATAGGAAGTGGTGTTGCAGAAGATGTGTTCGATAATGAAGTAGGACTTAACCAGGTGCTGACGATCGCAGGTAAGTCTGTGCGGGTTGTCGGCATATTGGAATCTGAAGGAGGCAGTGGTGATAATTCTATAATCATGCCCATTGATGCAGCTGTGACCCTAATAGAAGATGCAGAGCCGGATGTATATGATTCCATTATTGTAAAGGCTGAGAGTATGGAGATCGCTGAGAACGTCTCTGCAGAAATAGAGGAAAAACTAATGCTCTCCCGTCATGTGACCGAAAAAGATCAGGATTTCTCTGTCACTACGTCTGCATCCATGGTGGAAACAGCTTCAGATATGATGGAATCTATGACCCTATTCCTGGCTGCCATTGCAGGAGTATCTCTTGTAGTAGGCGCAGTGGGCATTGCTAATACCATGTTCACTTCAGTAATGGAAAAAACAAGGGAAATAGGCACTATGAAGGCTATCGGTGCAACCAACAGGGACATACTTATGATATTCATGATGAACTCTGCTCTGGTAGGGTTGGTCGGCGGAATACTGGGTGTTATTGCAGGCTCCTTAATAACTGCTCTATTCCCTCTGCTGGGAATGCAGATGATGGGAGGTTCCGTATCTGTAAGTTTATCGCCACGCCTCACGATCTTCGGCCTTACCGTTGCAGTGGCAGTAGGTGTGATCTCAGGTGTCGTGCCTGCATTCCAGGCATCAAGAATGAAACCAGTAGACGCTTTGAGGTATGAGTGATATTTCCTCCTCCATGCCTGATGGCAGATATTTATCGTGGTTGTCCACGACAATTATTTATAATTTTATAACCCTGCTTATATGGGGGTAAGCAAAATGCCAGAGCCATCATGGGTCTTTGCTCTTAATGCAGAGGAGCTGAAAGAGAACACTTTGAAGCTCGTACAAATCAATGACAAGCCTGTACTTCTGATAAGAAAAGAAGGTCAGATTTATGCTCTATCCAATAAATGCAAGCATATGGGTTGTCCACTTTCAGCCGGCTCTCTTGAGGATCACACGCTTCGATGTTCGTGTCATGGCTGGAGATATGACATTAAGACCGGTGAATATCTTGGCTCAAGGGATATTTCCTTAAAGGCATATGAAAGCAAGATAGAAAATGGGAAAGTGTTTGTTTATATCTGACTGTCCGCAGGAAGATGTGAAGATCGAACTGGTCAAGGTGGCAGATAAGTTTATCTCTCTGATCACAAAAAAATATAAGGTCTACAATACTCTGATCTAAAGAGGTTTGCATGTCTGAGGAAAACTGGGTCTATGCACTTGAAGTGGCAGAACTGGCAGATGGTGAAAAGAAAGCTCTGGTTATAGATGGCCAGAGGATAGCATTAATAAGAAAGACCAATGAAATATTTGCTATCTCCAATAAATGTGTGCATATGGAGTGCCCTTTATCCAAAGGTGAACTGGAAGGTTATATCATCAAATGTCCATGCCATGACTGGAGATTTGATATCCGCAGCGGCGAGTTCCTTGATGCAAGGGAGCTCAAGGTTTTGGTATATGAACTGAAAGTGTCTGACGGGAAGGTATATCTGAAAATGGAAGGTGAAAATCAATGAAGAAGGTCATGATGTATACTCTGAGCACCTGCCCCTGGTGCAAGAAAACCAAAAGTTTCTTTGCGGAGAAGAACATTCCTTTTGAATTCATAGACTACGACAAGGCCAGCAAGGAAGAACAGCAAAAGATCAGAGAAGTATGCTCTGCACACGGGGAAGGTATAGCATTCCCATTTGTGATAATTGGTGATGATGTTGTAGTGGGCTATAATCCTCAGAAATATATGAAATTGCTGGAATCATAAAGAGGTTCTCCTATGGACACGGAGAAAAGAAAGCAAAGGCTCAGGGAAATGTTCCAGAGGGTTGTCGATCCCCTGGGATACAAGTTCAGCCCTGACGAGGAAATCGTGGACTTTTTGCTGGAGCAGGAAGTTATTATTGAAAAGGAGCATGGGCATCCCTTCTGTCCCTGCCAGGGCCTAACGGGAGAGCGAGAGATCGATATGAAGATCGTATGCCCATGTATCCCATTTCACAGGGCTCATTTCGATGCAATGAAACGTTGCTGGTGTGGTCTGTACGTGCATAAGGAGGTCGATGATCCTGACAGTCTGGTACAGATCTCGCGTTCTGAGTTCGAACAGATGCAAAAGGAGGGTAGGATATGATAGAGGAAGGTCCGGTAATATCAAATATCAAGACAAGACGCAGTGTCCGGAACTATGCTGACAGGCCTGTAAGTGATGAGGTCATAGAAAGTATCATTGATGCAGGTATCCATGCGCCCACAGGTCTTGGTCTCCAGCCATGGAGGTTCGTGGTGATAAGGGACAAGGACATTATGAAACAAATGTCCACTCATTGTAAACCCAAGCTGCTGAAACAGCTTGAAGGAGTGAACATCGATGCGGCCGCACAGTTCAAGAAGATGCTGAGATCAGAGGAATTCGACATCTTTTACAATGCTCCCGTATTGATCATAGTGTTGGGGAACAAAAATGCTCCAACAGCGGATTTCGATTGTGCCATGTGTGCACAGAACATGATGCTTGCTGCTCATTCTATGGGCCTTGGGAGCTGCTGGATAGGTACTGCATGTCTTGTCCAGGACAATCCTGAAATGCTGCAGAAGCTCAAGATCCCCGAAGATCACAAGGTGGTGGCCCCGATAATCTTTGGATATGGAGGTACTGTACCGGCAGCACCACCAAGGAACGATCCGGTCATCACGTGGATATGAAGTGGCCATTTTTATGTGGTATACTGGGCACTTTTCTTTTTCAGTGGGGTTGCATATGTGCAGATCTGAGGTCACAGCAGCTTTCTTGAAGATCATTGCTCTTGTTCTGCAACCACTTCTTTTCAAGCTCAATATCCTTTGTTTCAAGTATGGTGTTGGTTATCCTGTCAAGAATGTTCATTGCGCCCCGATATCCCATTAAGAGTATCCTCTGGGCGCCGACCCTGTCATGAATGGGGAAACCCACCCTTATCAGTGGAATCCCTATTTGTTGGGATATATACTTCCCGTTGGAGTTCCCGATGAGTATTTCGGGTTCAGCCTCCTTCACGGCGTCGTTGAAAGCATCAAAATCCAATCCTTCGAATATCTTTACTTCGCAGTCCAGGTTCATCGCGTCGATTCTTTCCTGTGCGTGTTCCCTGAAAGCAGGTGTCTTGCATGAAGGAGCAACAAGCACCGGATACATTCCATTTTCAAGTGACATTGATAACATGCCAAGTACCATTTCAGGATCTCCGTATATGGCTACACGTGTACCATACAGGTACTTGTGGACATCTACCATGGCATCAATAAGTCTTCCCCTCTCCTTCCTGTATGCTTCAGGTATCTCGGAACCGGCAATTTCGGACAGAACAGACATGATCCTGTCGGAATACTCCAGCCCGATGGGCATAGGGACTCTCTTTGCAGGAACGTTGTACTTTGTTTCAAGATGATCCACAGCTCTGTTATCACTGGTTATTCCCAGACCGATACTTGCAGCACAATTCTTCATGTATGTGATTTCCGATAATGGAGTTCCGCCGGGGAATATCTTTTCCACCTTTCCGGTCATGGGGGCATCGAAGGTTTCCGATGTATCGGGCATGAATATAAATGATCTGGGTCCAATGGTAGCTTTCAGCATTCTCTTAAGTTCCCGGGTGTCTTCAGGCGCTATGTTCTCACCAAGCACCACATTGAGCTTGTTGTTGAATATATCATTTCCCATGCCGTATTCGGTAAAATGCCGGACTATAGCATCCACCGCCTTGATGAAGCCAGTAGTGTGGCTATCTTCATAGCTGGGAGTAGATACGGAAATTATGTGAACGTCATCAGCATTGTTTTCTTCTTCCCTGAATTCCTGTAATATCCTTCTTACATCATCTCCTATGGTTTCTGCGAGACATGTCGTAGTAACACCTATGACCTTCGGATGGTATCGTGTTATCACATTCCTTAGTCCCTTCTTCAGGTTCTCGCTGCCTCCGTAAACAGCTCCCCTCTCGCTGAGGGATGTGGAAGCTATGTCCACAGGTTCACGGAAATGATGTGAAAGGTGTAGCCTCATATATGTGCTGCAGCCCTGGGAGCCATGCATAAGCACCATGGAACTCTCTATGCCCTTAAAGGCCATCACACTCCCCATGGGCTGGCACATCACACAAGGGTTGACAGTTGTATAATTTCTTTCTGTCATGCTTCCATCCCTCTGATGATAGCCGCATCTTCATGTAAGTTCTCAATATGTGTTCCCGGAACTTTTTCAGCCTTAATGGCCCGATTGTCCACACTATCCCTGATATTGCTCTTAGCGGTCTTCCAGACCGGGCTGTTTATAGATGAATCCATTTCTCTGGC
Organism: Methanomethylovorans sp. PtaU1.Bin093; assembly: GCF_002067275.1. GTDB lineage: Archaea > Halobacteriota > Methanosarcinia > Methanosarcinales > Methanosarcinaceae > Methanomethylovorans. The sequence goes on from NZ_MVQX01000087.1 coordinate 80,675, forward strand.
AAAGTTGAGGAATCCTTCAAAACCTTCGAACTCCACCACTCTGTCGTGGTTGAAATCACAGAACGCAACACCTGTCTTGTAAGCAAGGAACCTTTCTTTGACTCCTGCGACCATCAGGTCAGCCTTTTGCTTTACCAGCAGTTCTGCAAGTTCCAGGGGATTCGCATCATCTACGATAACCGTTCCGTCCTTCACTTCATAACTTATCTGGAGGTAATCGTCCTTCTTTCCTGTCTGAGTGCCAATGATGACTACTTCCATGCCAAGTTCCCTGAATCCCTTGATGAGGGTAAGGGCCTTTGCAGCCCCTCCCATATAGATCGCTGCTCTCTTTCCTTCAAGCCGTGAGCGAATACGCCGGACCTCTTGCATGATTCGGGCAGTTTCTCTGGCTATGATCTCTTCTGCCTTCTGCTTCATTTCTTCCGAACCAAAGAATGCAGCGGTTTCCCTTATTGTAGTGCTCAGATCCTCTATTCCGAAGTAGCTAACCTTCCTGAAAGGTATCCCATACTCTTCCTTCATCCACTTGGCTAAAGTTGTCATGGAGCCGGTACACTGCACAAGGTTCAGCTGGGCTGTATGGCACTCGGATATGCTCTGTGCCGTGGAATCGCCTGTAAGTGATGTTACTACCTGTATACCCATTTCCTCAAAGAGAGGTTTCACCAGCCAGACATCTCCGGCAACGTTGAATTCCCCTATCAGGTTGATACGGTAAGGGGACCTGATGTTTCCTTCCTTTGTACCTATGAGCACTTTCAATGCTTCACAAGCAGCCTTGTATCCATCGGACTTCGTTCCCTTGAAACCCTCTGATTTAACAGGTATCACGGGTATGCCATTACTTTCACTGGCAGCCTTGCATACTGCTTCCAGATCATCGCCTATTATTCCAACAATGCAGGTGGAATATACGAAAACCACAGGCGGCTTGTATAACTCAACAAGCTCATCGATTGCCTTGGCAAGTTTCTTCTCACCGCCGAAAACTACGTCTATTCCCTTCATGTCAGTGGAGAAGCTGGTGCGGAAAGTTTCCTTACCGCTGGACTTGCTGCCCCTTATGTCCCAGGTATAGCTTGCACAGCCTATGGGGCCATGGACAAGGTGTACAGCATCCGTAACAGGGTTAAGGGCAACTCTTGCGCCTGAATATACACATGCTCTCTGGCTCATGGCCCCTGCTATGGATGTGTTGTCACAGGCAAGAAAAGTCTCGCCCTTAACTTTCTGCTTCAAGGCAATGTACGGCTGCCTCTCTTCCAGAGTAGTTACAAAGTTTGTTATTTCCGGCATACCATCCCTCCTGCTCAAATCATTGCACAACCTCAAGCATGCATTCGTCTACGGTCTTGTCCCTGATGTCCAGGAACGTGTTCCCCATCCGCTCAACTAGCCAGGCCGCTCCGGAATATCCCGTGATCGGGAAATGGTGCAGGTTCGCCCTGTCCATGACCGGGAACCCTACTCGGATAAGGGGTATGTTCTCTGCAAGAGCTATGTGCTTGCCATAGGTGTTCCCCATGAGCATGTCCACAGGCTCTCTTTTAATGAGCTGGTGGAGGGTGAACAGGTCGGCTCCTGAAAATATCTGTGCCTGCGGGTATAGGGGGTGTACCATGTCCGAAACCTCCTTTTCGAACTTCTTGCTCGAAGTGCCTGTGAGGACGACCGTGGGTTCCATGCCCATCTCAAGGACAAGACTTGTAAGACCTCCTATAATGTCCGGGTCCCCGAATATTGCCACCTTCTTCGCATGGAAGTGTGGATGTGCGTCTGTCATCATATCGACAACTCTTGCCCTTTCTTCTTCCAGCTCAGGAGGTATGGGAACATTTGCCATTTCTGCAACATCCATGACGAACCTGTCAGTGTATCGGATACCGATGGGTACGGGTCCCACCCTTGAAGGGACTTTGAACTTGTTCTTGAGAGCCTTTGCCGCAGCACCACCGGCCAGGTTACACAGTGCAATGGTTCCCAGGGAGTTGGCCGTGTCTTCAACATCGCCTATGGGAGTCCCACCTCTTGCATATAGTCCTCTGCTGCCGGATATCCCGGAGTCGAACACGTCTGTCTGATCCGGGAACACGATTGCTGGGACCTTCATTGCGGAAAGTATTCTCTTGATCTCACGGATGTCTCCGGGGTTCACGAAACCTGGTATGATATTGAGCTTGCCGTTGGGCTTGCTCTTCTTTGCAAAGGTAGTGACAAAGGACTCTACCATGTTGTCATAACCTGTTACATGGGAACCCACATAACTGGGTGTGGATGCAGCGCAGACCTTGATGGACGGATCGATGAGCTCTTCCATCTGCACATCCTCTACAATACGCTTTACATCGTCACCGATGGTTTCTGCCACGCATGTTGTGTGTACTGCGATGACTTCAGGCTGATAGATGGCCTCAATGTTGGCAAGGGCTTCCTTCAGGTTCGACGCACCACCGAACACTGCGGTGCCTTCATAGAAACTGCTGCTTGTAGCCGCCGTTGGCTCACGGAAGTGCCTTGAAAGGCACATGCGCAGGTAAGACAGGCATCCCTGTGACCCGTGACTGTGGGGCATACAGTTGCGTATACCCATGGCCGCATACACAGCACCTATGGGCTGACATATCTTCGCCGGGTTGACTACCAGTGCATCTCTGTGTACTTCTTCTATCGGGGTATAATCTAACATTTTTATGGTCTCCTTCTTACTCTGCCTTCCAGGGCATCTTCATGTACTTCCAGGTAGGGCTGTTGACTGCCATGTCCACATCCTTTGCAAAGTTAAGAACTCCCGAAAATCCGGTGTATCTTCCACTATAGTCGTAGGAATGTATCTGTCTGGATGGCACTCCCATCTTCTGAGCCCAGTACTTGTCCTTGATCCCCGAACAGAACAGGTCAGGCTTCAGCTCCTTTATAAGGAACTCTGTCTCATAGTGGTTCAGGTCATCCACGACCACTGTGCCGTCCATGGTTTCGGGGAACATACCTTCGTAGTCCATGAGGCCCAGCTTTTCCTTAAGTTCCTTCATGCGTGCTTCACTTATGGCAGGTGTGAAGTCTTCATCCTTCTCATAGTGCAGGTCTTCAAGTATGCTGCTTGATGCCTTTTCCTTCATGCTTTCCAGGATATGTCTGCCTTCGTAGTCGTCCCTGTGAGCGAACTGGTATCCTGCGACCACCACCTTCATTCCAAGATCTTCGAACAGGTTCTGGTAGTGGTGTGACCTGGAGCCACCGGAGTAGATGAAGACCTTCTTACCCTGCAGCTTCCTTCTGTATTTCTCAAGTTCAGGCTTGATCTTTGCCATTTCTCCGGCTATGACCTCTTCAGTGCGCTTTGTAAGTTCAGGGTCATCAAAGAACTTTGCCATCTTCATCAGGGACTTCCTGGTCCCTTCGATACCCACGTAGTTCACCTTAAGCCAGGGGACACCGTACTTCTCTTCCATCATGCGGTTGGTGTAGTTGACAGACCTGTGGCATAGCAGGATGCTCAGCTTTGCCCGGTGGGCCTTTGCCAGGTTGTGGTATGAACCGTCACCTGTAAAGCTTGATACTATGCGATAGCCGATCTTCTCGAACAGGGGCTTTATTTCCCAGAGGTCTCCTCCTATATTGTATTCACCGAAAATGTTGATGTCAAAAGGCGTGGGGTTATCGAGCTCTTCAGTACCTATGATATGTTCCATGAGGACGTTGCTTGCAATGTGGTGTCCTGCAGACTGGCTGACCCCGCGGTAACCTTCACAGCGCAGGCCCATGACCTTTATCCCATGTTCCTTTTCTGCCTGCAAGGCCACAGATTCAATGTCATCACCTATGAGACCCACCGGACAGGTGGCACAGATAGAGATGGCACCTGGCTTGAATATACGTACAGCATCATCAATGGCTGCCTTCAACTTCTTCTCGCCACCAAAAACTATGTCTGTTTCCTGTATGTCCGTGCAGAAACAATACTGCATGTAGTTATCTCCGCCCTCTTCGGCCTTTGCGAAATTGCGTCTTGTTCCCCAGGTATAATATGCGCAACCGATGGGCCCGTGCACGATATGCACCATGTCCTTGATGGGTCCCATGACCACACCCTTGCCTCCGGCAAAGGCACAGCCGCGGTTTGTCATAATGCCGGGTACTACCTTGCTGTTCGCTTCAATGTGCTGCTCCACGGAGCAGTCCCTGACAACTAAATGCTTTCTGCGGTCCTTTGCCACCTTTTCAGGATAGGCCCTGAGCATTTCATCAACAACATTCTGTGTGAATTCTATCTCTGAGCTCACAGTTTTTCGCCTCCTACAGTGGTCTCTCCCTCTTCTCCGGTCCTAATCCCTACAACTTCAGGGATGTCGATGACGAAGATCTTCCCGTCTCCGAAGTGCCCAGTCTGGTTCACTTCTATGATCTTCCGGATGATCGTTGGTGCTGCATTATCATCCACAACTATTGTGAACAATCTCTTGGGTACAAAGGGCATGCATTCCTTTGTGACAATGCCTTGCGGCTGAGGGAGCGGCGGGTCGAACTCATAACAGAGTCCCTTCTGCTTTCCTCTTCCCATCACCTTCTGCACGGTAAAAGAGGGGTATCCGCAGTCCGAAAGTGCGTCTCTGGTCCTTTGCATCTTGTTCATGCGGATTATTGCCGTTATTTCCTTCATGTTGTCCCCCTGGCCATTTACAGGACCGCTTCTCCGGTACGTATCGTATATGCGTTTTCCACAGGGCTCACGAAGATCTTCCCGTCACCATACTTGCCGGTGCGTGCAGCCTTTTTTATTATATCGATGACAACTGGCTTTTCTTCATCACTAACTACCATCAGTAGCATTGTCTTTGGCAGTTCATCGAATTGTATCTCAGCCGTGTGGATACCTCTTTGCTTGCCCCGGCCGAAGACATCCATCTTGGTGAGGGAAACGTAACCTTCCTTCTCCAGTGACTCAACGATGTCTGTGACCTTGTCTGGCCTTACTATTGCGCGGATCATCTGCATTCGTTTCACCTCACAGCTCGATGATACCAAACTCTACCATCATTGATTCCAATGCATCCATTTCCAGGGGCTTTGGAACTACGAACTTGTCGTTGTTCTCGATATTCTCTGCAAGGGTCAGGTATTCCTGTGCCTGCTGGCAGTTCGGATCAAAATCGATGACAGTTTTCTTGTTGATCTCTGCTCTCTGCACGATATTGTCCCTGGGTACGAAGTGGATCAGCTTGCTCCCGAGCCTGTCCGCAAATGCCTCCAAAAGCTCGCGTTCTCCATCCACCTTTCTGCTGTTGCAGATTATGCCACCGAGCCGCGCTCCCCCCTTTGCATACTTCTGTATACCCTTACAGATGTTATTTGCAGCGTAGATGGCCATGAGTTCTCCGCTGGCGACAATGTAGATCTCCTTTGCCTTTCCTTCACGGATGGGCATTGCGAATCCCCCACATACCACATCACCCAGCACATCGTAGAACACATAATCAAGGTCATTCTCGTATGCACCCAGGTTTTCCAGAAGACCAATGGATGTGATGATACCCCTGCCTGCGCATCCCACACCGGGCTCCGGTCCTCCTGATTCTACGCACTTAATTCCGCTAAATCCGGTCTGCAAGAGGTTATCAAGTTCTACCGATTCGTCTCCCTCCGACCTTAATGTATCAAGCACTGTCTTCTGGCTGAGGCCCCCAAGCAGCATCCTTGTCGAGTCTGCCTTGGGATCACATCCTACAAGCATGATCTTCTTTCCCATTGTCGCAAGCGCTGCTGTGAGGTTCTGGGTTGTTGTTGACTTCCCGATACCTCCCTTCCCATAAATTGCTACCTGACGCATTGATTTCACCTTGGTTTTCAACATGCGTGTACTATATTATTTCATGTTGTTTATGTTTTATAGTACATCGGAATCCTATGTACTAGATAATCATATATAAAAGTTTTTATTAAATGCATTTTGGATACTAAATTAATTTAACAAATATAAATTTTTCAGTGTGGAACTTTTAAAAAAGTAGGGGGCTGTTTCTAATTACTTTTTCATGTTTTGGCCAACTTTTAAAAAAGGTCTAGCAACAGTCTTCCTTTCTGTAGCGGGACACATTTTTAAGTACTTAAGTTACACAAGTTTATACATATATATCTTTATTTTTATTTACTATGCTTTATGATACAACTTCTCTTTTTCCATTTTTAAAATGACAGTGTAGGGGTACAACCTAAATTATTATATATCTTAAAATTAAACACTACTCAGAAAGATTAGTGAAGGGATCTGGTGAAAAAGATCGCAATACTACAGAGCTTTGTAGATAAAACGCCAAATTTATTCCAAAGGCTTAAAGATAATGGTCATTCGGTTTCTATAATTTCTCTTCACAGCGAAGATCTGGTCTTTACCGCTAAAAGAAAAGAATATGATGTATTTTTACTGGACCTGTCTGAAGTACCTGTTGAAGAAGTAAGTAACTATCAGAACCTTCCTGAAATAACTGCTCATATACCTGTTATTTTGATCGCTTCCTCAGTTGACCATTCCTTGCTACAGGCATTAGATAATATATCTATATCCGGTTGTTTGATACCTCCATTCTCAGATGAGCAATTGTGCTCGACCATTGAATTGGCATGCCATAATCACAACATCCTAAAAACAAAAGTCTACGACATGAAAAATACCCTGCTTGAGAAGGAGAGGAGTTATGCTATGCTTCTCTCGAATCTGCCTGGTATGGCATATAGGTGTGACAATGATCGGGAATGGACCATGCGATTTGTTTCAGAGGGCTGTTACAAGTTAACAGGTTATAAGTCAGAAGCTCTTCTGCAAAATCGGGATATCTCTTATAATAGACTGATCACTCCTGAGAACCGGGCACGTATCTGGAAACAATATAAGGAAGTGCTCGCCAGAAAAGAAACATTCCAGGATGAGTATACCATAACTACAGCGACCGGAGAGGTTAAATGGGTATGGGAACAGGGGAAAGGAGTTTATGCTGACAATGGTGATCTAATAGCTGTCGAGGGTTTTATTGCAGATATCACAGAACAAAAGAATGTAGAGGAAGCACTCAGAGAAAGTGAGTCACGCTATCGCAGCCTGTTTGAAAATAATCACTCTGTCATGCTGGTCATAGATCCTGAAATAGGTACCATCATAGATGCAAATCCGGCAGCAGTCTCTTTTTATGGATGGACGCGTGAAGAACTCAGAAGTAAGAACATCAGAGAGATAAACATACTGTCTCCTTCCGAGATAAAAGAGGAAATGGACCGCGCGACTAAGGCCGAACGTAATTATTTCTTATTTAAACATCTCCTGGCAAATGGTTCTGTCAGAGATGTGGAAGTTTTCAGTGGCCCTATTCTTATGGACAGAAAAATGCTCCTTTACTCTATTATAAATGACATCACAGAGCGTAATAGGATGGAGCAGGCGCTTCTTCTGAACCAGTTCTGTATAGATCATTCAGCTGTGGGGATATTCCGTATCGAAGAGCCTGATGGCAGAATAGTGAGTGTGAACGACCATGCATGCAAGTCCCTGGGTTATTCACGCGAGGAACTCTGCTCAATGACCGTATTGGATATTGATCCTACATTTACTATTGAGACATGGCTTGAACACAGGAAAAATGTAAGACAGCTGAAGTCGAGAACGATCGAGACCATCCACCGCAAAAAGGATGGCACTGAATTTCCTGTAGAGGTTACTGTAAATTATATGGAATATGAGGGAAAACCATTCTCTCTTTCCTTTGCAAGGGATATCACCAAGCGCAAGGTTGCAGAAAAGGCGCTCAAGGAGAGTGAAGAGTTCTTCAGGACCACTTTATATAGTATTGGTGACGGGGTCATTACCACTGACATTAACGGAAATTTACGGCAAATGAACCATGTTGCTGAAAAGCTCACTGGCTGGAATGAGGCAGAAGCGAAGGGAAAAAAGATCGAGGAAGTTTTCAACATCGTCAATGAAGATACATGGCAGCAGGCCGAAATACCCGTACACAGAGTATTGAGGGAAGGGCGGGTAGTAGGGCTGGCAAATCATACGCTGTTGATCTCGAAAGACCACAGGGAAATACCCATTGCTGATAGTGGCTCACCTATTGTGAATGAGAAGGGTGAGATAATCGGAGTTGTCCTGGTATTCCGTGACCAGACTGAAGAAAGGGCAGCCCAGAGGGCTCTTCTGGAAAGTGAGGCACGTTTCAGGCAGCTTGTCGAGAATGCACCTGAAGCAATTTTCGTTCAGACGAATGGTTGCTTTGCCTATATCAATCCTGCAGCATTGCGTCTTTTTGGCGTTGATTCTGCAAGCCAGTTGATAGGTCAGCCTGTTATGGAGCGTTTTCATCCTTATTTCCATGATATTGTCCGTGAACGTATCCATCTTCTCAATGATATGCGCGAAGAAGTACCTTATATCGAGGAGATCTACCTGAGGCTTGACGGCACGCCTTTCAATGTCGAGGTTTCTGCGGTGCCGATAACCTATGACGGTCTTAACGGGTCCCTGGTCTTTTTCAGGGATATCACCGAGCGTAAACAGGTGGAAAGAGCTCTCATCAGGGCAAAGATGGTCTCTGATGAGGCTAATCGCAGCAAGACCGAATTCCTGGCCAATACCAGCCATGAACTGAAAACCCCTTTGAATTCTATTATCGGCTTTTCGGAGCTTATGCTTGACGGCGAGCTGGGAAATATCAGCGAGCAACAGAAAAAATACATTGGGACTATACTTGAAAGTGGCTATCTGCTCCTTCATATTATAAACAGGATACTGGATATATCCAGTATCAACTATGGTCGGATGGATCTCAGCTATACGAAATTCGATCTGTGCGATGCTATTCAGGACACCTGTACAATGATGAGGGCGGCTGCAGACAGGAAATCCATAGAACTGATAGTTGATATTGATCCACAGATCAATGAGATCAATGCGGATATCATCAAGTTCAAAGAGGTCGTTTATAATCTTGTGGATAATTCCATAAAGTTCACACCTTCCGGGGGGTTTGTGGTTATCACTGCCAATCATAATGGAAGCCATGTGAAGATCTCTGTCGCAGACAATGGTATTGGTATAGCAAAAGAGAATATTGGGAGGATATTCGATCCCTTTTACCAGGTGGATAGTTCCACAACACGCAGATATGGTGGGACAGGGCTTGGCCTTGCCCTTATAAACCAGTTCGTTAAAATGCACGGTGGGAACATTTGGGTGGAAAGTGAACCCGGTAAAGGCAGCACCTTCACTTTTACTATTCCCATAGACTATGGGGAACAACAGATACGTATATTGCAGGTTTCTGAACATTGAAGTATGAACTTTTGTTCATGGCCAGGACAAACCACTTCTGATGGTTTGTACAGGAGGACAGCATGATCATTTTCCATTCCCGTTGAGGGTTCCCACTATCTCCTTGAAGCTTTCCAGTCCTGCTTCTATATTCTCGATGATCTCATTGGCGAGTATATCAGGGTCTGGCAGGTTGTCGAGGTCTGCAAGGCTCTTGTCCTTGAGCCAGAAGATGTCCAGGTTGGTCTTATCTCTTGCTGCTATTTCCTCGTAGGTGAATCTGCGGAACCTGCCTTCTGGGTTTTCCTCGCTCCATGTTTCCCTGCGCCGGAAACGGTCATCGGGGTTATAGCACCTGATGAAGTCTTCCAGGTCCGAGAATTTGAGTGGGTTCTTTTTCAGGGTGTGGTGTACGTTGGTGCGGTAGTCGTATATCCATACTTCTCTGGTCCAGGGTTCTTTGGATGCTGGTTTTGCCTCAAAGAACAGCACATTGGCCTTTACTCCGTGAGCGTAGAATATCCCTGTGGGCAGGCGCAGGATAGTGTGCAGGTCGGTGGTCTCCAGGAGCTTTTTGCGGACCGTTTCACCTGCTCCGCCTTCAAAGAGCACGTTGTCAGGCAGGACCACTGCTGCCTGTCCTCCTGTTCTGAGGATTGTATGGATGTGCTGCACGAAGTTGAGCTGCTTGTTGCTTGTAGTGACCCAGAAGTCCTGGCGGTTGTAGGTCAGATCTTCTTTCTCCTGCTCTCCTTCATCATTGGTGAAGGTCATGCTGCTCTTCTTCCCGAAGGGCGGATTGGTAAGCACGTAGTCGTACCTGATATTGGGGTCGGCTATGAGGGCATCGGAATTGGAGATCATGGGCTCTCCGTCTATTTCCCCGATGTTGTGCAAAAAGAGGTTCATGAGTGCCAGCCTGCGGGTCCCTGCCACTATCTCATTGCCTCCGAAGGTCTTTGTTTTCAGGAAGCGGCTCTGGTCGCGGTCAAGGTTGTAATGGTGCGTGAGGAAATCATAGACTGACAGGAAGAACCCGCCCGTGCCACAGCAGGGGTCGCCTATGGTCTTCATGGGCTCCGGGCGCAGGCACTGCACCATGGCCTTGATGAGCGGGCGGGGTGTGAAGTACTGACCTGCCCCGCTTTTCGTGTCCTCTGCGTTCTTCTGCAGCAGTCCTTCGTAGATCTCGCCTTTGGTATCCACTCCCATCATGACCCAGCTTTCCTTGTCTATCATATCGATGACCTTGTACAGCATGGCAGGGTCGCTGATCTTGTTCTGCGCCTTGAGGAAGATCTGTCCGAGCATGCCGGGCTTTTTACCCAGTTCCTCCAGCAGTTCCCTGTAATGGGTATCAAGCTCTGCACCGCGCTTTTGCTTCAACACATCCCATGTGTACTTTTCCGGGATGCCTATATCCCGGCCGTATGGCGGTCTTCTGTATTCCTCGGCCATCTTGAGGAATATGAGAAAGGTCAGCTGTTCCAGATAATCGCCGTAGCTCACGCCGCCGTCCCGCAGGACGTTGCAGAAGCTCCAGACTTTGGAAACGATGGATGATGTGTTCTCAGACATGGTCTTTATCTCTGGGTTTTGAATAGTATTTTTGATCTTTTTAATTGAATTTGATACTCAAAAGCAGTGTTCAACTTGCGGGGTAGCTTGCTGGGTAACTTGCGGGGTCAGCCCTTCGCCATCCCGGATGATGCTCTTCAGTTGCTCGGATATCATGATCTGTCTTGTATCCTTAATGGTGCTCTTATATGGAAAATACCTGAGATCCTTACTTTATTTTTGTGCTTCGGTCATATCTTTTCTTATTTTTCTTCTCAGGAACTGCTCAGCAGTCCATCCGATGGCGTTGTAAAGCGGATTGACCGGCACATCCACGTAGTACTTTGATTGTGGTCTTAGCCAGCCCTGCTCTTTCCAGTAAGCATGATCTGTGGGCGAGTCCTGAACAAGTTCTCCAAAACTTGCTTTCTGGGCGTGGAATATAATGACATCTCGAAGCCCCGGCGAACGGCGCTCTTTTTTCATGAGTGCATCGTAAAATATGGCTGCTGCCTTCTTTAATTTCTGTTCGTTCTCAAGCTCTTTCTTCTGGGACATTGCGACCGGGGGAGTGACGATGCCGACCCTGTTTGTCACTTCAAAACCCCAGACGCTTGCTACCAGCTGCATATAATCCAGTATGTCCTTAAGACCCGTGGCTCCGGTAGTTGATAGCAGCAGAGCCTTTTTATGAAAGAAGCGTGGGCGATGGAATATGTACGATAAGCGGTCGATGAAGGTTTTCATGAGCGCTGAAACGCCCATGCCATAGACGGGTGTTGCAAAGATCACTCCGTCAGCATCATGCATCTTCTGCTCGATGAGAGGCGCATCGTCCTTGAAGGGGCAATGGTCCTCCCCTTTGACAAAACAGGAAAAACAACCGCAGCAATGCGACAGGTTCATGTCTTTGAGCATAAGGTACTCAAATTCAACGTCACCCTTTGACCGCATGACCTCTTCTATCCTTTTGGCAGCCCGATAGGTATTGCCTTTTCTCGGACTTCCCATGATCACCAGGACTTTCATATTCTCAGCACATCCCTTCAATATTCATATAGTGCAAGGTCTGATGTTTTCAGAGTCTCTG
>NZ_MVQX01000088.1 GCF_002067275.1 Methanomethylovorans sp. PtaU1.Bin093
TGTGACCGCTTATCCGGGCGATGTACTGGGCTATCTTGACAATGTCGTACGTAATCTGGATGCAGTGGAAAAGATCGCAAGGGTTTATTCTAAAAAAGATATAGCGAATGCTGCCAGGGAAATGAAAAAGCAGGTAGAGGGCTAACCTGCATCAGATGATCTGCAAATGCAGCAGCAGGGCAAGAAGTATCAGTATGACACCTGTGAAAAGCCTGATCTCTACACGCTTGTTTTCCTTGAGCTCTGTAATGGTCTCCGGTTTCATGCCATAGCCAAGTAGTATGCCCAGAACGATGATCGGAAAGATCACGCCGAAATTATAAACCGCAAGGTAAAAAGCTCCGCGAGCAAGGTCGGTTCTGCCTACCAACATATCAAGGATAGAAAAATATATAGCCCCCACACAAGGCGCTTTTACAAGAGAGAAAAGCCCTCCTGAAGCAAAGGATAAGAACAGAATATTGCTCTTAGCTGTTCTTTCAAGCAGCCTGACCATGGCTTTTGGAGTGTGGAAAGTTGATCTGGCATATTTCCTCAGGTGATATGCATCATAAATGTGCCAACAGCCCAGTATGAAGATGAGAACGACCATTGCGCTTGTGATCGTACTTTTAAGGGAAGGCAATATGTGCACTGTTCCCAGGATGCTCAGGCCTACTACCATATACGTAATGAAAATACCGCTGCAAAAACCAACTATCATCTTCAGTATATCTTTTTTGTTTCCGCTGGATGACAGTATCAGCGTGGCCAGAAAGGCCATGACTGCCAGGATGCAGGGGTTGAAACCTGCAAGGAGGCCTGCAACGAACACTAAATAAAATGAAAGTCCTCTGCCAGCTTCGTCCTCTTCTATAATGGATATATTTCTCTTTTCTTCCGACCCGGTAACAATAGCTTGTGTGAGCAGGTCTTTAAGAAGTGTGACATTCGCCTGGTAGTCGTTGTACGTTATCACTATTCTCTTGTCCACCACCACGGCAGGAACTACAGATATGCCATATCCGCGGGCAAGGTCATAGGAGGAAATGATCTCGTGGGACGTGAGATTGCATCCGTAACTATTTGTGACTTCCTCGATCACGGGTAATGCCTGCTGGCATTTCAGGCAGCCTTCCTCGTAAAAATAGTCAACTTCAATAGCAGATGTAGCATTTTGAGCACAGAGGACTACATGCACAGCTGATATTAATAAAAAAAATGTAAAAGCTGCCAGTAATGCCTGCCTAATGACATGCTGTGGACGCGCAGGTAGATGCATCATATGAGGTTTCCAGGACTTTCATGGTCGAAATGTTGAAGACTTCACCGGAATCTGTGGAAACATAACCTTCTATGACATATATAGGCTTTATACCGGCACATGCACAGGTCCTTTCCATGACCTGCACCTTCCATACATCTTCTTCAGGCGTTATGGGCATACCGTACATATCCGGTATACTTCCGTTTACTATGGTCGTTCTGTTGACCCTCCAGTCCTGCACATGGAAATAAGTCCTATAGTATGTGGAAACATTACTGTCGTTCATAACTATCCTGTGGGCTTGTAATGAACTTATATCGTATTCCTTTTCAGTTTGTGGCGGGTACTGCATAACCAGTATGCTGACCCCGACGAGCGTAATGATGAATACCGCCACAGCGATCATGGCAGGTATTTGTGAGCTTTTCATAGTTCTAACCTGGGTGCATTCTTTAATAACTTTTTGTTCTGTAAAGGATGTGTTTATGTTCCCACTACTTATTTAACTGATGTTAGCACAATACGTGCCAGTAACTGGAGAAGTGAAAATGAGCACGGATGTTATGACAGGGAAACACCATAAAAAACTTAGGGTAGAGTTCTATAAACCGGAAGATTGCAGGCAGGTGTATTCCATAGGTGCCGTGGGGGGTCACAGCCCGTACGATTTCAGAATAGGTTTTTATAATGACAATCCCAGGCCCGGAACTGATGAGGATGGGGTACAGGTTATCCAGCGCAAGCTTGAGACCGAGGTGATCCTTTCACCGCTTGCTGCTCTTGAGCTGTCCAGATGGCTGAACCATCATCTGAAGGAATATGAAGCTATGTTCGGCCCTATACCGCAGCCTAACAGAAGTGAGAACAAGTCCGAACCCCCGGCTGACAACAGCAGAGAGAACAGCGAGATTCAGGGGTACATCTAACTTCATAGGGTAATCGCTATAATTAAATAGGATACAATACACTTTTAATAACCTATGTCCTGCCTTTATTATAGGTGGGCCTATAGTATCAATTAATAAGCGAGGATTCCATTTGTTCCCGAATAAAAGAGTTCACAAACTTGTTGGATCGAGGGTCCAGGTTGAAATGAAAGGAGACCTGCATCTCCTGGAAGGTTTGCTCAAAAGTGCGGATGACTATCTTAACCTTCATCTGGTAGATACTGTGGAGATATCTAACGGACAAAAGCTCAGGTCGCTTGGTTCAGTGGTGCTTCGAGGCAATAACATAATTCTGATCACACCTGCAGAAGAGTAATGTTATAAGCCAGTGTTCTAATAGTAAGCGTAGGTTACCATGGGAATAGAAGAAACGGCACTAGAGGTAATCAGCAAGCATGAAGAGGGAGTGTTCCAGAACAAATTATGGAAGGAGCTTGACATAGACAGCCGCAAATGTTCGAGGGTCATCGCAAAACTTCTGAAGGATGGCCTGATCACTCGCGAGTCTGCAGTGGACAATGGTGCAAGGACCTTCCTCCTCAAAGTTGCCCACAAGGAAGAACCCTGTTTTGAGCTCTTGCTCTCAGGAGAGATGTTCTCTCCCTGTGCGGGCTGCAGGGATGCATGTCAGCCTGAGTCTTGTGAAAGGCTGACCGCATGGGTATTGAACCTGTCTAAGGACAAAGCTGAAGATCTGGAAGCCAGCGCAACTGAGTGATGCTGGCCGAAAGGTTTAATAAGGTTATGTACTATTTTGGAGTCGCTCAACCAGCGCTATTCTATGTGCTCCGGTAGTGTAGTTCGGCCAATCATTCCGGCCTTTCGAGCCGAAGACTCGGGTTCGAATCCCGACCGGAGCACCATAAACTTTTTTACACTCTCAAGGTTTTCATTCTCCCAATGAAAAACGATGTTTTCGGTTCATTTCTTGACATATCTGCCAATTGTATGCAGTAATGCTGAAAATATACAAGTTCAGATCACAGCATACAAACCAGCAAATTTAAAATCAAGATATTACTTAGTAGTGCATTCTAGCAAAGAACTACAGGTGAAAAAATGTATAAATCAAATGAAACTCATGTTCACAGATGTTGTTGTGCTGCCGATCAGGCAGAAACTGAAAATTGCTGCGGCGAAGTAGATATCGATACCCAATTATTGGCAGCATTTGAACTGAAAGCTGATATTGAGGCAGTCTTAGATCAGAGCGAATGTGACGATGAACAAAAACTGATCGCCATAGCACAACTTGCAGCTGAGGTCATATCTGTTCGTCCTGATTCCCGCGAATGTGCATTCCAGTTAATGGAACTCATCATCGATCTGATCCGGATGGAAGAAGAAGATGATGCTGAAGAGTACGAGTCGGACTAAATTTTCTTCCTTTTTTCGATGAAATTAACTTCAACCTGTTACATGACCTTAAATAAGGAATAACCGGATCCTCGCATAGGATCACTCCATGACCCGGTTTCCAGGGAAGGATACTTGCTTTTCTATCGTGGGCCGCAGCGGGAGGCTGTATCCTTCGCTACAGTCGCGGACTTAGAGGTGGTGTGCTTACTTTTAGATCTCGGAAGAAGGGAAGGAGTTTTGTAGAGGGGGTCGATGATGAGCTGGTCAAACAGATACATACTCATAAGATGTTTACATACAATTAAATTTACA
Source organism: Methanomethylovorans sp. PtaU1.Bin093 (assembly GCF_002067275.1). GTDB lineage: Archaea > Halobacteriota > Methanosarcinia > Methanosarcinales > Methanosarcinaceae > Methanomethylovorans. The sequence continues at coordinate 3,865 of NZ_MVQX01000088.1, forward strand.
TGAAAGTTGCTGAGTCAATGGATAGATTTGACTTTTCTATCCTTATATATGCATAAAATCCTTCTGAAACAGTGAGATTTTTAGAAATTGGTGTATTTGAGTCAAGTGTAACTCTATACTCTAATATGTTTTTAGGTGCTTGACGAATTTTTATGAAGGTTGATAATTCTCTCTCTATACGCAACTGTTCACGAGCTTTTAAGTTAAGAGTTTCATTATAAAGTGTTTCATTTGATAGAGTAATCACTTCCACTTTTAGAGAGTGGGGTTCGTAATCTTCATTTGTAATGTAATATAATGGAAGTCCTTTATCCAAGACATATGGTAACAGAATAATTGCTATTATTAACAATATAACAAATAATACCGGAATCCATCTAGTTATTTTTCTTGAACTCATTATAATCACCGACTATATATATCCTCAATATTCAGTTTTATGGTTGGTATTAAAAATAGAATATAATGATTAACAGAGTAACCATTATATTCTTGTGTGTTTTTAAGAATTCTTTAGGTAAAATGCTAATCCATTAACATATTTTGATGTCTCTTTAACGAGAACCCGTGTCATATACTCAATATTAGCGTTCTGGTACAGTGTATCTTGATGCATACCTTTAGTAACCTCGTTCCATAGTGTATCATAATATGGATTACTAAATTTAGCCAAGTTTTGAGTGGCAACTCCAGGATCCGTTACAACTATATACTGTGTATTGGAACTTACAACATCATTATAACGATGGCCAGATGACCAACTCACATTAACATGTTGTTCATAGGCATAATGGGCAGCTTGATTCTGATATTGATCTATTACACCATCTGTATGCATTGGATTTCCAACGTCTGCTAGATAATGTGATGCAAGCGCAAAATCTACGTAGGCTTGGTTTTTATTAGTATCATATTCATTCACTGCATTGTTGATATTGAGAAGGCACTTTCCTGGAGCTGCTCCATTGATTGGGGGAAAAGGATGATAATAATGGCCATAATACCTATCATAATATCCAGTATCCGTAATATCTGGATTAAGAGCATAAGTCCACGCAATATCACCCCATAGCTGATTATTCACACTTAACATAACTGCATAATAAGCGAAAAACCCATGAGCTTTTCCACCCCATGTACCTCCCCACTTTGGTGTAATTGTCGTATCATCTTTAGAAGACTCAATATCACTTTCATAAATCTTCATAAAATATGTATTCATTTCTTTCCCTATTTTTTCTAAAGCTGGGTAGTCATTTTCAGTAATTTTGTTAGGTGCTCTACTCCAAATATCAAATAGAGAGTTAATCATATCTTTTTTCTCGGTTTCAGAAACCGAGAAATTTTCAATATGTCGAATAAAAGCTTCTTTTTCGTCAGAATCTGCCAATATTAATGGGCGATATGGAGCATCTTTTATAACCTGTGACATTTTTTTGTTTATTGCAACTTTTGATTCTACATCTAAAATCACTTCAGGAGAAATTCCATATCCTGCATAATAGTCAATATCTTTCTGTGTTATATTGTATTTCAACAATTCCTTTGTTATACTCTGTTCACTCATTTTTGCAGTATCAAGATATACAATATCTGCACTCACAGGAGTCATTAAAGCTAGCAAGATCGTAAAAACCAAAAATGGAGCTATTTTCTTTTGTCTTATCATTATTTCACCTAATTCTCTAATATGGAAGCAAATAGCAACATAAATGAATCAAACAAGTCTATTATTTATTTGCCTTCGCTAATGGACTATAGACAAATTCCTTACTGTGTCTATATTCCGTTTAAATTGCAAAAAGTCACATAGTCTCATGCTATATAAAACTATTTAAAATGTGAATTATAATGTTACTTAGTACAATTTTATTTACGTGTGATTTAGAACATGCTCTATAAAGCACAATTATATTAATATTAGCAAGAGCGAAACTATAGTTAAACACTCATGGTTTATAACTTATGCATGTAAAGAATCGTATTCAATAGATAGCGATGGCAAAATATAAGTTTCAAACAAATGGTTCACAACTATAATTTCAAGACTTACCAAATATTACACAATACGTCTTCAAAAATTTACAAAATAGTGAAATTAGATGGACAGTTTGCAAGTTTGAAGGATTTAACATGGCTAGCAAAAGAGGATGTGACCCCGGTTCTTCGAAATTGACATCTAATACGACTGATTTATCACAAATCTGGATACACTCCACCCTTTATAAAATGCTCATTACCTTTTGGCTTGTACATATTCAGGAAATCCCTAATCATCGGATTACACCCTTTTGCTGGGATCCGTCAGTCACTGACCCATGTGGAGAATATCCCGAAAAAAGCTAAGAGCTGATCTGATCAGCTCTTTAACCCAGGTTTATTTTTCCATTGACGGCTTCATACTTTTTCACGGCGTTCGGAGTATTGAGCAGTATCTTCCTGATCCTGTTGTACACGCTCGGGGTGCGGTCCGGATCGAGCCGGTCCAGGAAGCCAACCATCATCTCCACCAGGGGCATGTGATATTCGTCTTCCATTCTGTCAATGTTGGCAAGGACGTTGAGTATGTTCACCGTACTGTACTCATTGACCTCTGCCAGCTTCAGAACTATGTCTGTGAGCAGCTTCCGTCCTTTTTCGGTCTGCAGGGATCTCTTGCGGTTCGCTGCAAAACTTCCGTAAAGAGCCCTCTGGTCATTCGCCTGTTCTATCCTGAAAGCCCCGGAGCTCTCGACCTGTCTTACCAGATCGAACACATCATCGCGGCTGATGCTTCCTATCACCCTCAGGAAAGCCTCCCAGCTTACCGGATGTTCTTCCGCCTGCTTCTGGAAAGCCTTCATAAGCTGCATCCTGTCAGGTGCAGAACTATCAAGGTAATAACTGAAAGCGCTCAACTTATCCGTGGCGTTCTGGGCTGTCTTGAACTGCTCCCTAACCATGTCGTGCACCCTGGGCGTGTCAAGGGTCGCAAGGACAGCAAGGCATCTGTTCTTTACCTGGCGGTCTTTGATGGCATGGACCTGCCCGCTCACGTAATCATTGTTGTTGTATTCTTTCCTGTCATTGTAGAGCCGATAGATAGATATAAGTGAGTCTTCATGCCTGTTTGCCACCGCTTTGAGGAGCTTTTGCTTTATTTCATATAGCAGCTGATACCTGTGTGCAAGCTTCTCATCCTCCACGGATTCAAAGATCGTCAGGAACTGAGCCCCGGCCTCGCCCATCAGGTCATGGTCCCGGATAAGCTCATGGTAGAGGTCTGTGAACTCTTTGGAGGGGACACTATCGGTATCCCCGATCATTTTCATTTTTTCCATATCTACGATCTTGTAGAATGCAATGAACCTGTTTATCAGGTCCCTGTCCTTTCTGACCTGCAGGACCAGTTCATCAATACCCGCATCATGAACCACTTTTCCAAAAAAGGAATAGCCCCGGTTCAGGGACAGAAAAGCAGGTTTTTCCACATCGGTGAAAACTATCTTCTTCTCCCTGCCCTTCACCAGCTCCATAACTTCGGAAAGCTCATTTCCTTCCTTGTCAGCAAGGGCTGCACGGAATGGGAACTCCCAGAACTTTGCGCCCTCCGGGACTTCCTGTTCCAGGGATAATGTGCACGTCCTGTCTTTTTCATCATAGGCAGACCTCACATGGACCACCGGGAACTGAGTCTGTTTTAACCATGTCCTTGTCATTTCTTTTAGATCCTTCCCGGAAACCTCTTCCATCACTTCTATCCATTGCCAGCTCGAGGCATTTGAGTGTTTATATCGCGAAAAATAGACGTTCAGAGCCCGTGCAAATGTTTCTTTCCCGATCAGGGTCTCTATCATGCTTACAAATTCCGGGGCTTTCACATAGGTCACTGAAGTGATCAGATCGTCAGGATCATTGAACCCGTCAGGAATAATGGGCATGGAAGCTGCTCCCCTGTCAAGGGCAAAGGTTCCTGAACCGGGAGCCAGCAGCTCCAGGACTTCCTCAAGACGACTGTACCCTTCTCCGAAATGATATGCATGATACATCCTCTCTATGTGCACAGTGACAGCCTCGTTAAGCCACAGCTCAAAAGGACTTTTCCCTGTTACCTCGGAGCCGTTCAGGTTGTGATAGAACTCATGTACCTTTACCCTTATCATATACTCAAAAGCACCGTCGGTCATCTGGGGGAAGGGCATTATACGGTTGGTGGTGATGGTCGTATTCCCTACGTTTTCCATACCGCCAAAATTGGAATTCTGCATACCTATTTCCCTGTACACGGTACCAGTGTACCTGTATCCGGTCTGAATAGATCCTGCTGCCTTCTTCAGGTCCGCTCGTATCTTTTTGAGCTGTTCGTGAGCCACATCCGGCTCACCCTTAAGACGGTCCCTTTCCTTTACCATAGCCATGATCTTCCGGCGCTCTTGAGACCGACCGTATATCTCGGGGCTGCCTGTGAAAAGATGGACCCACATAATGGAATCGTAGAGAACATCAAGAGCTCTTTTGGCTATCAGCGGATCAGAGCCCGGAGGCACCAGCAGTTCCAGATCGAAGGTATGTCCATCCGGATATTCGAATTCCCTTTTAAAAGTGTCATAGGTGCCCACGCCCAGGAAAAAAAGATATGGAGCCATGGGGGTGATCGAGTTGTCATAAACGATCCGATCCCTTCCGTTCCCGACCGGCTGCCTTGTTTCTTTAGTGTCGCCGTTGGTTATGAGGTTGGTATATCTCTCATCGGCAATGATGGTAGTAGTGTAAGTGCATTTGGCCGTCATATCATCGATGCACGGCACGATCCTCTGGAATCCCCATTGCTGGCATTGGGTTATCTGCTGCGGGGGCGCACCTGCAGGAGTTTCGTCATAATAGAGCCCTTCCAGTATGTTCCTCGTAGGTCTGCAGATGGTCCGGGTAGTGATCAGGATCTCAGTGTCCTGAGGTACTGTCTGCGCGAACCTGATCAGCAGGATACTATCCTTTTTCCTGTACTCATGATCAATATCATGATTCCGGCAGCTTACCGATAGGACCTCAAGGTTCTTGCAATTCAGCTCGATTTCATCGATGGGTTTGTCCAGGGTCCGCAATTTGAGATCAGATGTCACCTTTGTATGATCATCGAACATATCGAAAAGAAGGTCCATGTGTACAACTTTTACACTTAGCTCCCCAAAATCTTCCGGATAGTATCTGTATATTTTCTGCATCCTATAGCCTCTGATAATAAAATAATCGTATGATCGTGTTTCATATATTCATTTTTAAAAGTTATAAAATATCCTCAAGCTCTATGCAAAAAGCCCTTCTCTTGCCAGATTCTCACTGTTCTCTATCTGCGTGGCAGCTATTCCCACTTTGATATACATTGTTTATTTGGTATCCGTGAACCGGGAGAATAAGAGGTTTGAATATGAAACACTGCAGAGGATATTACAAAGCATAAATGATAGGTGACCACAAAACTTCTGAGAACTTGTGGTCACTCAGTACTCGGCCATGCTATTGGCCCAGACATTCCCTGTACCGGCCGAACAGAAATTGATGCGTGCTTTCCAGTTAGTTTTCATCTGACCAATGCCTGCAGCAGGATAAAATCCAACAGGAACTAGTTGATCACTGAACCGGTTCAAAGGATCTTTGCACCTGCATGCGGGCCAGGCAGGGAGTCGTAGACCTCTTCCACGTGCACCACAACGGCTGCCTTCTTGGGCATGTTGGGCTTGGCTGAGTCCACCCAATGTTTCATCTCGTCATAGATCTTACCATCAGTGATCATTTTCACACTGCCCTTTATCTGGAAACATTTCCTGGTATAGCTGTCATATACCACAAAGGCAATCTTTGGGTTGTGTTTGAGGTTGTCCTCTGTCTTGAGGAAGAAATTATCCGATATCATAATGGTTTCCGGGTCCATCACTTTTAGGAAGCCCACCAGTGCAACGTTCGGGATCCCATTTGCGCTTGAGGTGGCTACTGGCACCGGGTTCTGCTTTGCTATAGTGTCCATGATCTCTTGGGTCATCTTTACCATTGTCTATCACTCCTGTGTGATCCTCAATATCACGTTTTTCTTTGGAACAATTTAGATTTGCATACATATCTTAATTGTGGTAGCAGTTAGCAGAAGTCTTTATACGGGGTATGTTTCTAATCCCTATATCTATTCCTTATTCTTATTGGAGGGTCATTAAATGCGTTTGACCAAGTTGTCTGAGGCCGAAGGGCAGATAAGGATGGAATTTGCAGGATGCAACATGAAATGTCCCTACTGTGTACACATTCATCAGCCCTTCACTGAAATTCCACTGGAAAAAGCCCTGGAGTTCGCGAGGTCTTCCGCTATGAAGACCGTTTATCTGGGAGGCGCGGAGCCGACCTTGCAGAAGGAACTGCTGCCCCTGCTTGAGGGATTGCATGCAGCCGGAAAGCAGGTGCTGCTCAAGTCCAATGGTATGAAACCGGATGTTATTGAGCAGGCTCTGCCTTTCATACATGGTCTTGTGCTGGAGATCAAAGCGCCCCTTGACGATGTGGATGGGATAATGGAGCTTACAGGCATGTCCAGGGAGCGCACTGTGCAATACATAGACCTGCTTGAGAAATCCCTTGATATTGCAAAGCAGAAGTGGCTGCGTGTCTGGGTGAGGGTGATCCCGGAGTTCGTGAATAAAGAGACCATTCACAGGATCCTGCCGGACGTGGAGGGTGCGGATGAGATGATGCTGTACCAGTTCATGAGCAAGACGGATTTTGACAGGCCGTTTTTTGGGCACGAGGAGCCTACGCCTTCCTGGGAAGAACTGGAGGAGCTTGGAAAAATAGCCCTTGAAAAGATCCCGAAGGTGATACTGCTGGGTGAGAAAGGCAGAAGGGTGCTTGAAAAATAGACTCTCCCGGAAAAAAGTGAGGTAAAAGAACAACTGATATAAAAACCTCTATAAAGAGCTTTTATATCTTCTTCAAGGTGAGCATACGTTTCAGAAATACACAAAACTTGCACTTATACCCGGCAATTGCCTGTATCCTTTTCATGAAAGGCTGGGACCGGACAAACATACTCTTTTTTTCATGGCCGAAGACTTTGGTCTGTGCTCCCGGTACAGGTATCATAAACACAAGCTTGTGTTGATACTGTCCTCCATGCGCTCGTACAGGGACAGACTCCTGCAGGAACATGCAGTGAAATATTTTGATATTACTGATGTCAGGTCATACGAAGAGAAACTGCTTGAAATGCTGGAAGAACACGGGATCAGACATGTTGTTACCTATGAGCTCGATGACGATCTTTTTGCTTCGAGGATCATTCAACTCTGCACCCGGCATGAGATAAGGCTGGAATTTGTGGACAGTCCCGGTTTTCTGACAAATGTTCGGGAGTTCGAAGAATACAGGGATGGGAAAACAAAGCTTCTCATGAATAATTTCTACATCTGGCAGCGCAAACGTCTCCATATCCTTGTGGATGCAGAAATGGTCCCTGTGGGCGGGATATGGAACTTGGATGCGGATAACAGAAAAAAATTACCAAAGGAGATACAGATACCTCCAATACGGTTAGTGGACCGGACAGTTCATACACAGGAAGTGGCAGAACTTGTGGAGCAGTTATTCCCCGAGGATCCAGGAGATGTTTCTGATTTTTACCTGCCGACCACGCGGGAGACTTCTCTGGACTGGCTGGAGGATTTCCTGGTGCGCAGGTTCAGGTCTTTCGGACCCTATGAAGATGCCATTGCCGGAAATGAACATTTCCTGTTCCACTCGTTGCTATCACCGTTACTCAATCTGGGACTGCTGACCCCTGATGAAGTGGTGCAGCGGGCTATTGCATATTCGAAGGATAGCGGGGATGTACCACTATCCAGCCTTGAAGGATTCGTGCGACAGATAATTGGCTGGAGGGAATTCATGCGGGGCATGTACCATACCTCGGACCTGAGAGGCAATTTCTTTGAGAACAAGGGGCTGCTGGACGAGCGATGGTATAACGGGACCTTGGGGATCGGACCTGTGGACATCACCATCTGGAAAGTAATGCAGAAGGGTTATTGCCATCATATCGAGCGGCTGATGGTCCTGGGGAATTTCATGCTTCTGTGCGGTATTCATCCAGATGAGGTGTACAGGTGGTTCATGGAGCTGTTCGTGGATGCTGCGGACTGGGTGATGGTTCCTAACGTCTACGGTATGAGCCAGTTCGCTGACGGGGGGAGCCTGGCTACGAAGCCCTATGTCTCCGGTTCGGCCTACATCCTGAAAATGAGCGATCACAGGAAAGGTGGGTGGTGTGAGATATGGGATGGTCTGTACTGGAGGTTCATTGACCGGCACAGGGATGTGCTTAGCAGGAACTTCAGGATGGGGATGATGGTGGCTGCCTATGACAGGATGTCGCAGCAAAGGAAAGATGAGCTGCTGCAGGCTGCGGAAAGCTTTCTTAGCACCATCCCTCAAAAGCAACGGGTATAGGGTCAATGCTGAAAATACCGGAACGTTTATGCTTTTTACCGGCAATTAAGAAGATGATAGCAATGCAGGAATACACTTTGAAACGTGGATATAAGCTTGATCTTGAAAGGATCCATGAATGCCTGGCCGAGAGCTTTCCCGCCGAGATAAAGAAGAACGGTGATAAGCTTGTGATGTCCTATGGCATCTTCAAGACGCTTACAGTATGGATACAGAACAAGAAAATGGCAGTGGATACTGAATCCGATACTACGGTCAAAGATGATGAAACGATTCTGGAAACGAACAAGAGATACAGGGATTTCCTTTACAAGGCTACCGGATACACTGCCAAAGAGCGCCTGAAGAAGGCTAAAGAGGAAGTATCAAAGTAAATTTGGTGGAAATACCAACAATATCATTCCTATGGACAGCGAATTCCTCGAAAAACTGAAGGGTTTCCGCATCCCTACCTGCCTGCGGGTGTGTGCCGGTACTGACGGGTCTGTGACGTTCCTGCTGGAGATAATGACCGGCCATCCAACGGCAGTGGTGACGGAATACCAGCACATAATTCCTGCGGACGAGTGGATGGCACGGATGTTCCAGGTGGAAGTGGGTGCAGATATTAACGATCGTGTGGTCACTCTTACTGCCGGGGATATACCTTACGTGTACGCCCGTTCCCTCTCGGCTATTGAGAATATGCCGTCGGGTGTGAAATGCGATATGATGAAGGCTGATATCCCTATTGGACGAATACTGCGTGACCATAACATCGAGACCCGCCGGGACTTCGAGGATATAGAGCTCCACGACCAGGAATCTCTTTTCGGTGCAGGGTCCGTGCTCTCCCGCTCTTACAAAATAGTACACCATAATGGTGTGCTCATGTGGATCAACGAACGGTTCCCCATCGATGACCGCTGGCTTTTATAACCGCTCTGCGCCGATGCTGTCAGCCAGCCGGAAAAAGCCGCATTCAACCGAAACCTTATTAACAGATTCTGCATATTACAGGGATGCCCCACTGATTCTGTGTGCCTCGGTGGCTTAGGGGTATAGCGCGTCCTTGGTAAGGACGAGGCCGCGGGTTCAAATCCCGTCCGAGGCTTTGTATTTTCAGTTCGATTCCCAAATGCAGATCTCTATGTGGTATTTGGACTGACATCTGATCTCAGATGATGTTCGGCTGGATTTTTGTGCATTGGTTATTTCTGCCTCAAATGCTCGAACCTCAACTTCTAATGACGCCGAACGATACGCTCGGCAGAGCTCATCTTTACCAGAATATAAAGGATCACTGCTTTAGCGTATCGATAAACGCTTCTGAAACAAATGTATATCGTAGCCATCTGAAAAAAATATAGCCGAATAGTCATTTTTTCGATATAAAAATCATACTATTTTATATAACACCGCATCATTCTCTTATATAATGATCCTTATATTGAAAAATAATGGTGCAACTATATTTATAATACTCACTTTATTTATATAAGATATTTGGGCTGGTCGGATAAAGAATGAATTATAATTCGAGAATATCATTCCTCTTTGTATTAGTTCTTGCAATTAGCTCGTTAGGAAGTAATATTGCTGAAGCAGGTTCCGGTGATGAATGTTTAAGAGCGGTGGTAGAGGACATAAGTCCCAGTTCAGTAGGGATCAATAAAGAGTTCACTGTGGGCATAGGTCTTGAGAACTGCGGTACCCAGATCCCTGAAAATATCACTTTTGAAATAATAAGCATCCCCCCGGATATCATAGTTACGGAAAGTCTGGTTGCCCATTTTCCCAGATTCGTTTACAGTAACAGTGAAAGGCAGTTGCGATACCATATGAGAACAACGCCTGATGCCAAACCCGGTCCTCATATCATAAAAATGAGATTGACATATGGAAATAAGGATGTAAGAAGAACAGCATATTACGAAGTTGAAGTGATAGTGATAGGTGAACATGCAGAACCCAGGATATCTTCTGTCACGACCAAACCTGAGTATATATACGAGGGAGATACGGTCGATCTAAGGTTAGGCATAGAGAACTTCGGTAAAGCGATAGCAAAATCTGTAGACGTTAGTCTGGATCACGGGTTCAAAGGAATAAAGAACACTACACTTGGAACTCTTGGCCTGAATAGCAGTCAGACCGCATTGTTCAAATTAAAAGCGAACAGGTCAGGAACCTTTGAGATCCCGGTTATCATAAACTATGAGGACGATTATGGTATCCAGAAGGATAACTATAGCATTATGATAAACGTGCTTGAGAAAAAAGGGAGTCTGAATCTCGCATCTGTAAAGGTCGATCCTGTCCTTCCTAACACAGGCGATACTGTAGAGCTGACCATGAGAATTGAGAACTCCGGTGAGAGGACAATAAATTCAATAAGGGTCTATGCTGACCATCCGTTCAAAGGATTGAAAGAATCTTTCATAGGGACCCTTGATACAAACGAGGACGGGCCGGCAGTGATCACATTTGTGGCCGACAAAGCGGGAGAATACCAGATCCCTGTGACAATAACATATATCGATGATTTTGGCGAAGAACAAACTGAAACGCAGATCAATCTGATCGTCATGAAAAAGGACAGTGGAGCAGGCACAGCCCTGCTTATATTTCTGATCCTGGCGATCATTGGCGGGCTTATCTATTATAATTACAGGACAATAAGATCAAAAGATGCGGTGATTAGACAGTTGATGGAAGGTGGAGGTAATTCCGCTAATAATAAGAAACAATGAGGGTAAAAAATGATCAATGATGTCCGGGTGGGTGCCCTCATTGCATACTGCAGTGTAAAAAGAGGCAACAAGAAAACACTGATGTTCATTGTTTTTGTCCTCTCCCTCATTTTTTTGAACTTAGTATTTCTTCCGTCAATGATAGGAGGACTTTTGGGCATGTTCACCGGGTTCATGCAGGACTATCCGTACGGAGATATTGTCATTGAACCAACTGGCGATAATACCTACATCAACAATGCAGATAACGTGTTGAAGAAGGTCCGGGCTGTAGAAGGTGTGAGAGCCGCAACAAAAAGACTGGACGTGGGAGCATCCATTGACCATAAGCAGAAAGTCGTAGGTGTAACGATAACCGGAATGCTTCCCACAGAAGAGTACGATATTTCCCGCTATCCGTACATTATCACTGAAGGAGATTTTCTAAGTGATCTGTCCCGGAACGAGATCATCATCGGGGCTATGATAGCAGGCACGGGGTTCGGGTCAGAGATATATGACAACCTGGGTGAAGTAAGGCCGGGGTCCTTTGTTGACGTAACATACAGTAATGGAGTAAAGAGGACCTATAAGGTCAAAGGCATCATGGAAGGGACATTCGAGGTTGTCGACCTGAATGCTCTGGTCCATTACAAGGAGATCGAGGATGTGTACGGCCTTGAAGGCAAAGAAGCCACCCGTGTAATTGTAAGGGTCACTGATCAAGGGACGGAAGCGCAGATCCAGGACAAGATCAGGGAGGCTGGAGTGAATGAGCAGATATTTACATGGGCTGATAAGTCGGAGTCTCTCATAAGGCAGGCCATGCAAAGCATGGGCGCTATAGATGTCATGTCCAAGATCGTAAGTCTGATCGTAGGTGCAGCGCTGGTCCTTATTATTATCTATATCAATGTGCTGAACAGGAAAAAAGAGATAGGTGTCCTAAAAGCGGTAGGTATCACCCCAAGATCAATTGTGTTATCCTATGCATTCCTTAGCACTTTCTATGTTGCACTCGGAATTTTTGCAGGATTGATACTCTACTTTACACTTATGTTCTATTTCCAGGCAAATCCAGTGATCTTCTATGAAACCATAGAAATAAGTCCGGTCATTGATCCTGTACTGCTCGTTCAAAGCATAGTTACCATGCTGACGCTGTCAGTGATAGCCGGGGTCCTGCCTGCCTGGAGCGTATCCAGGGAAAGCATACTCAAAGCCATATGGGGACGGTGAACATGATCTTAGTAAAGGATCTGAAAAGATATTATGGGACCGGAGAAACTGCTGTCAAGGCTCTTAATGGTGTTTCTTTTGAAATAAATAAAGGGGAGTTTGTGGCCATTATGGGTGCTTCCGGTAGTGGAAAAACCACTCTGCTGAGGATACTGGCTTTGCTGGACGATGCAACAGACGGGATGTATACTATCCGGGGGCTAGAGGTTTCAAGCCTGCCTGAGGCAGAAAGGAGTTATTACAGGCTGACACAGGTCGGCTATGTCTTTCAGGATTATGCGCTCATCAATGAGATGAGTGCTGCAGAGAATGTATATGTGCTCTCTATGATGGAAGGCAAGTCAAAGAAGGAATCTTATAGCACCGCTCTTGAAGCATTGGATAAGGTTGGCCTGAAAGGGAAACATGACAAAGTTCCTGGTGAATTGTCCGGTGGAGAAAAGCAAAGAGTTGCCATTGCAAGAGCAATTGCAAAAAAACCTGATATCATGTTCGCTGATGAGCCATGCGCGAATCTGGACACGAATAACTCAAAACAGGTGCTGGATGTATTCAAAGAGCTCAATGAAAAATATGGACAGACGATCATTATGGTCACACATGAACCGTGGCATGTTGAGTACGTTAACAGGGTGATCACACTTGAAGATGGTACTATGATCAGCGATGAGAATAAACAAAACAGTACCGTTAGCCCTAAATGAACATTATGGATAAGTACAGCTGAAAAAGCCTGCTTCAGGCTTTTGTTCTTCGAGAATCATTCTTCAAAAGAGAACTCAGATAATTTTAAAAGCTTATTTAGAAGTGTGGATATCAAGTATTCATGTTAACTTATGAGGTAAATTCTTATCGGATCTCCACAAAACCGTATTTGGCATCATCTGATGACCTGCAGAAAAATACATATATTGATTAAAGAGTTTCTTATAGGTTTTATTTCACGCCTGAATGCATCGCAGAGGTAATGAACAGGTGAATAGGATGGATTATGATGTCATAATTGTGGGTGGAGGACCAGGCGGTGCAATGGCCGCACGGACATGTGCTGAAAAGGGGCTGAAGGTGCTCCTTCTGGAAAAGGAGGATGTGCCACGCTACAAGGCCTGTGGTGGCGCAGTTTCCTGGAAAGCATTACAGATCATTGGCCCTATCGACGAAGTCCAGCCCCAATACAGGTGTTACGGAGCAACGGTGTATTCTCCAGCAATGCGCCAGGTTTCACACAAGCTCAAAGAACCGGCATCAATACTTGTTTTTCGCAGCTCTTTTGATCATTTTCTATTAAAACAGGCACAGAACAAAGGTGCCAATATAAATGTCGGTGAGAAAGCTATCTCAGTGAATATAACAGATGAACAGGTCCATGTTATAACTACAAAAGGCGAATATACTGCAAAGCTCATGATCGGAGCGGATGGAGTTAACAGCACTGTTGCCAGAGAAACAGGACTGAGAAAAAAATGGGAAGCCGAAGGATATGGAATATGCATTGAAACCGAAATCGAACTAACCCCGGAAGATGCAGAGAAGTGTGTAGTCGATAAAGAACTGATAGAAGCGTATTTCCTCAAAAGCAGGGGATATGGCTGGATATTCCCAAAAGGGAATATAATGTCCATTGGTCTGGGCCTGTGGAAACCAATAACCATCAAACCGGCACAGGCCTTTGAGGATTTCATCTCCTTCCTTTCAAGGGAAAAGGGGGTTGATCTCGCTGCACATATCACTAAGAAGTTCATACACAGAGTACCTGTGGGAGGTATGAACAGAAAGATCAGCGGAGATAAGGTGCTTCTTGTAGGAGATGCTGCGGGTTTTGTGGACCCTTTTCTGGGAGAGGGCATATACTATGCGGTTGCAAGCGGTTTAGCGGCAGGTGAAGTGGCTGCTGAGGCGATCTATCATGGCACCGACCTTTCAGCTTACCGGGAGAACTGCAATGCAATGTTCAACAACGATCTGCGTATAGCTTTCAAGTTCGGAAATACATTTCATAGACATATAGAGAAGATATTCTATTTGTTTGACAAGGACCCGGAACTCTTCAGAATGTATGTGCTTACGGGAAAGGGAGTTCTGAATTACAGGAAATATATAACAAAATGTATTTTAAGAATGCCTATAACACTTCTTAAAATACCCACTGGTATGGTTAAGAATTTATTTAAAAATTCCTAGTATTCCTTTCTCTGGATTAGGATTGTCCCCATAATTATGGGAAATGCAAGTAATATTTGAAGTTGAGATTATTATATGCCAATTCGTTTGATAACATGACATGGTCAGCTAGCATTGATAGACTCTATTACAGCTACGGGGTAAACTCTGAAAATAAGCCGAGGTGAATCATATTGTTCCAGAAAAGAACTGAAATAATAAATAATTTAAAGAAAATCAGTTACTTGCTGCCCATTGGTATATTTGCGCTTGCATTGGTGACTTTATACAAACAATTGCATCACATGCATTTAGAAGAGATTCATAACGTATTCTCGCACATATCTTCCGCTGATATTTTTTTAGTACTTGTTTTTACGTTTCTGAGCTACATTATACTCAGCTTTTATGACGTTTTAGCAGTGAATTATATCAATCATTGGATACCAATAGATAAAATAGTTATATCGTCTTTTATCAGCACTTCTATAAGTTACAATATTGGGTTTAACTTCCTGACCAGTGGGTCTCTTCGATATAGGCTCTATTCTTTTTATGGTTTGACACTTCTTGAAATAGGGAAGATAGTAACTTTCTGCGGTCTTACCTTTTGGGTAGGGATATCTTTTATTGGGGGAACAGTACTGACCTTTTATCCTCTTAAGTTGCCGGAATCAATATCCATACCTGTAATTTACTTCAAAGTAGTAGGAGTTCTATTGCTTCTGATTTTATTCAGCTATTTTTTTTTCTGTATAACACAGAGATCATTCAAAATCAAAAACCATGAAATAAACTTTCCCAAAATCAATATCGCATTTTTACAACTGATCGTAGCAACACTGGACTATGTCCTTATTGGTTGTGTATTCTTTTTTTTGCTTCCTCACTACGGACATGTTAGTTACTTGTATGTACTTACAGTTTTCCTGATTGCACAGATGATCGGGCTAATAAGCACCGTACCAGGAGGACTGGGTGTATTTGAAACAATTATGCTTTTCATGTTGAGTCCATATTTTCATTCTAACGATATTCTTGGTACCCTTGTTGTATTTAGGTTGGTGTATTATTTTATACCTTTTATTGTAGGAACAGTATTACTTTCACATAATGAGATAATTGTAAGAAAGAAGATGCTGACAAGCTCTCATAGAAGGACTATTTCTAAAATATCTGCATTTATACCCCAGATATTTGCTGTACTGATCTTTTTTGCTGGCATGGTTCTCCTTTTCTTTGAAGCTCTTCCACCTCAAATAGAAAACATAAGATTAATGGCCACGATAATTCCACTTTCTTTGATAGAATCTTCGAGTCTGCTCAGTAGTATGATAGGAGTTTTGCTTTTGATTCTTGCAAAAGGTTTGTGGAAGAGAATAGATGGAGCATATGTGCTATCGCTAATGGTATTGTTTTTAGGTGCTGTTTTGTCAATTTTAAAAAATTTTAACTACATAGAAGCATTAATTTTATTTCTAACCTTTCTAGCTCTGCTTCCTAATAGGAACTATTTCTACAGAAAATCATCTTTAATGAATCAGTTATTCAGTAAAGATAATGTCATTGCAATATGTCTTGTAATCATAAGTTTTATCTGGCTTGGATTTTTCTTTCACAGACATGCCGATTACTCCCATGAAACATTATGGCAATTCGGCATTGATTCTCATATATCCAGATTTTTAAGATCTGTAGTAGGATCTATATTTGTTTTGGTAGTTGTTGGTATATTGAAACTTCTTGGCAGTTCAAGTAAAGATATAAGATTACCAAATGAAGAGGATATGGACCTTGCTGTAAAGCAAATTAGGACAAGTACAGATACAAAAGGGAACCTTGTATTACTTAAAGATAAATATCTAATTTTCGATGAAAAAAGAGAAGCATTCATAATGTATAGCATATCAGGAAAAAGCTGGATCTGTATGGGTGATCCCATAGGGAATGTCGATAATATAAAGGATCTGATCTGGGATTTTCATGAAACTGCTAACTTACATCAGGGTTGGACTGTGTTCTATGAAGTGAGTGAAAAATTTATTCCTTATTACATAGACATAGGCCTGAAATTAATAAAAATAGGAGAGGAAGCAAAAATAAAACTTTCTGAATTTAACCTTGAAGGGAGTGCTGGAAAGGATTTCCGATATTCGGTAAAACGTATGGAAAAAGCTGGATATCATTTCGAAGTAATTCCTTGCGAATATGCTTTGGACCATGAGAAAGAACTAAAATACATTTCAGATGCATGGCTAGAAATAAAACACACAAGTGAAAAAAAATTCTCAATGGGTTTTTTTGATATTGATTATTTGAGCAATTTCCCTCTAGCTGTGGTCAAAAAAGAAGATAAAATCGTTTCTTTTGCAAATGTATGGCTTAGTGCCAAGAATACAGAATTGACCATCGATTTGATGCGCTATGACCCTGCAATAGCAGATAGAACTATGGATTATCTTTTTGTGAAGCTGATGTTATGGGGTAAAGAGAATGGATATGAATATTTCTCTCTTGGAATGTCACCTCTTTCTGGCCTGGAAGACCGAAACCTTGCTCCATTATGGACAAAAATCGGTGCAGCTATTTACAAACACGGTGAATATTTCTATAATTTTAAAGGCTTAAGGGCATACAAAAACAAATTTAACCCAATATGGGAACCAAGATACATAGCCTTACCAAGTAATTTTAAGCAAGTATCTGCTTTAAAAGATGTTGCACTTTTGATATCAGGTGGAACTAAAGAGTTACTTTTCAAGTAAATCTGGCATGTATATTCTTGCATCATTAAGGAATTTCAAAGGAGTGAGGAGAGTAAGCTCCCTTCTGTTACTGCAAAGATCCCTATAGTACATGGCACTAAAGAGATAGCCAGTGGCGTTTGCAGCCGCGGCATTCGGCTAAGCGTCGTTAACTTCGGGCGCGGTCTGAACACCGCTTATCCCTACTTCTGACTTGCACCCACGAGGATTCGCCGTTCCATCCACTATCCATACGACCTCAACCTTCCAGTATCATTGCATTGGTATGGCGTGGTATCGTTTCTGTGCCAGAGCCCTGGCTCTCGCCAGACACTCTTTACAAGTGTTCGTGTGCTCAGATGGTGGGGAGACTTTCCTCAGATCATTGATCCGGAGGCCGCCCTTCCTCTCTCCGGTACATAGAAAACTACATCGCATATAAATGTAATGAAAAGAAACCGAAAAATTTAAGAACTAAAATATGAACCCTTTATAAGGGATGAGATATGAGATACGCTGGGTTCTTGATACTGGGCTGATATCGCTCCTGCTGCTTATGACCGCAATGTCCCTAGGGGATATAGTAGAGATACAACCAGGAGCTATCTACCAGCCACTGATGAGCAAAGACCTCACTCCACGGCTGGACTTTATTCTGGTCATGGCCGGTGTTATTGGTGTAGCAATGTTCATTGCCGTTAAGATAAGAAACAGGTTCATTTACTGAACCCAATAGGATCAGAGTTCTTTGACCCCACAGCCACAACCACGCGTCAGCAGGAAATCCATTTTTGCACGGATCTCTTCCTGATGCATTTCAGACAGGATCTCAAATTCTTCTTTATGCTTATCCAATATATGTTCCATCATTTTCTTCTTTGCAGCTTCACGATCTTGTTCTATAACAATGAAATCATCATTGAAACCGAGATCTCTACATTTCATGATCTGTAGTTTGGCCATAGTACTCCTTCTTCAAGAAAATAGGAGTTAATAGTAATTAAGGTTTAAGAAAAAAGAGTCGCATCTCCAAGCTCAGAAAAAGAAAGAGATGCCTATCAGAATGAATAGAATGCCTGCAGCTGTGGAAATAGTATTCTTGTTAACCCTTGCCATAAGCTGTTTCCCTATATATATAGCTGTTATGGAGAGCAACAGTAACGCAAGGATCACGCCGATGAATACCATCACAGGATCGTACCGGGTGGCAAAAAGGGCTGCAGCTAACTGTGTTTTGTCCCCCATCTCAGAGACAAGTATTAAAGAAAAACCTGATACAAAGGGACTTTTCAGTTCGTAGGAACCATTATCTTCATCCTTGTCCCTTTTATACAGCATCAGAACACCAAAGATAACAAACAAGATACCTGCAAAGACCCTCACATAATCCAGGGGCACAACAGAAGCGATAAGGTCTCCAAGCACAATAGCGATCCCGTCAGTTAATGCAAATGCGAGCATGACCCCTGCGAGCAAGGTGCCGTACTGCTTTGTCTTTGTGGAAAGTACAAGGACAGCGAGCTGTGTTTTATCCCCTAGCTCCGCAAGACCAACGAGCAGGAAAGGTATGAAAATGTCCTGGATCATGCTCTCTCCTTGGAAAAGGGTGTATATAAAACAATTGTCCAACTTGAGTGTACCTGAATGTAACTTGGTTTTGTAACCTCAGAATGATCATGAATTTTGTTTGCTGTCCAATCGAATATGCTTTATACCCCGGATAATAATTGCATCCCATATTACCCCAAATATCAAACATACGGAAAGGTTGGCACATTGATCGAAATAGCTATTCCAAAAGGAAGTCTGGAAGAACAAACTCTTCTGCTCTTTAAGCAGGCAGACCTTGAAATAAAGAAGACCGACAGGCAATACAATCCTACCATTAATGATCCCCGGATAAAGAAGATCAAGATCCTGCGCCCGCAGGAGATCCCCCGGTACGTGCATGACGGATACTTTGACATGGGAATTTCGGGGCTTGACTGGGTAACGGAATCAAATTCCGATGTTGTGGAGGTTGCTGACCTGCCGTACAGCAAACAAGGTTCAGGGAACGTTAAGATCGTCATAGCAGTTCCCCAGGAAAGCGATATCCACAGTGCAAGGGATATTAAACCGGGTAGCAGGGTCTCTACTGAATATCCGGAAATGACAAAGAAGTTCTTTGACGACCTTAACATCCCTGTGGAGATCCATTTTTCCTACGGTGCCACGGAAGCAAAGGTCCCTGACCTCATGGACGTAGTGGTCGATCTCACAGAAACAGGTTCCACCTTACGCAGGAATGGGTTGAAGATCGTTGATCAGATAATGGAATCCTCCACAAAGCTTATAGCCAACAAGAAAAGCTGGCAGGATCCCCTGAAAAGACGAGAGATAGAGGAAATAAAAACTTTACTGCTCTCTGTCATCGAAGCACGGGGCAAGGTACTCCTTGATATGAACGTACCGGGTGATAAACTGGATGCAATTATAGATTTCCTTCCGTCCATGAAGCGGCCTACAGTGTCCCAGCTCTACAAGTCCGATTACTATGCAGTAGAAACCGTTGTCAGTAAGAGCGAGGTCAATCTGCTCATACCAAGGCTCAAGGCACTAGGTGCTGAAGATATCCTTGAGATGGACATTTCAAAGATAGTGCGTTAAAAGGTTCATTTTCCATTCAGCTGATAGACATATCAGCTGTCTTTCTGCATATCACTCTTTTTTTCCATGGCAGGTTTATCTCATCATCATCACAATTAGTATACATATTAGTATAGAAATATTAATATACGTGATTTACAAAGGTATGTAATAAGAACAATGGAAAAATAGCAAATCCACTGTAGGATCATGGGACTTCCAAGATGTTTCAATGATGAAAGGTGTATTTGCTTTCCAAACCTTAAGAAAAAAAGGAGAAAAACGATATGGAATATGTAGCTGTAACCTGTCAAAAGTGTGGCCGTAAGATGTATGTCCTGCGCAAGTGTGCACGCGATAAGATGTACTGTACTATCCAGTGTCTTGAATCTGGCAATTCATCAAAGATCTGAGCGTTTGTTCCGAGCCCTCAGATCTCGTCATTCTGACGACATTTTTTTACTTAAAGACCTGTTAAATAATCATTCTTTCCTGGATATCTGGTTTTGCTGCTCCTTGCCAATTACTTTCTTTCAATGTCTTATTGTGGTCTGCGTGCAATAAAGATCCGATCCAGAGGCCAGCTACCTTATCTTTGTTCATTGGCATTTTACTCCCGGTCGAACGTCATCATAATAATAATTTCAATTTATGTTGTGCAAGATATATTTATATAGTGGAACAACAAAGGATAGCTTGCAGGAAAGCCAGAAATTGGCAACTGCTACAAAAAAAAACAATTGTGGTCATTACAATGGTGGTACGATAAAACTCGTTCACGATGTTAAAGAGGTGTGGTATAAATGATACTGAATACGATCAAACTGGGAATATATGGCTGCATAATACTTGGAGCGGCTGTCTATGCTCAGATCAATAACAAGTAATAAGAAGCAGGCTGGCGTTCTTTATATTTTTTAAGTTTTCAGGCCGAATAGCTAGTGGGGGTCATTCGGCAATTGTGGAAAAGATCTTATCAAAGATCCATATACTAGTTCTGTACACGAAAATTATCAGCATTTGTGTTATGGTCATTTTTATTTATCATCAAATAAGTTATTGTAATATAGCAACAAAGCACTATTAGCACTGCTAAAACATTTTGTTAAGATATTATCGGACTAAACACGACGATCAACATTGTTTGCTGAAGAAGGTGAATGATGGCAAATAGGTTCGTAAAAAGGGCTTCTGAGAAATGCGGCCTGCCTCCCGGAACGATTGTCCACGTAGGAGATAAATGGACAGAATCGGTAAAAATAACAGTGATAGATTACGATAAGGACCATTGCAAGGTACAGAATATCTCAGATATAGAAGAAGTGTTCCCTTTCAGGGACAGTCCCACTGTAACATGGATAAACATAGATGGGATACACGATGTAACTATCATTGAGCGCCTGGGAACATATTTCAATATCCATCCCCTTGTTCTCGAAGATATCCTTCATACCACCCAGCGCCCGAAGATAGAGGAATTTGAAGATTATGTCTATGTAGTGCTGCGAATGTTCTACCACAGCGACACAACATATGAGCAGGATGATGGCAAAAAGATCATATCCGAACAGGTGAGTCTTATCCTGGGCCGTAATTTCGTAATATCTTTCCAGGAAGCAGGAGGAGACACCTTTGATCCCGTACGTATGAGGTTAAAAGGTTCAAAAGGTCGCATTCGAGAGATGGGAGCTGATTATCTTGCGTATTCACTCATCGATTCTATTGTTGATAACTACTTTGTCGTTCTGGAAAAACTGGGAGAACGATTAGAACTATTGGAAGATGAACTGCTCGATCATCCCACACCTGACACTCTTGAAGAGTTGCATGTTCTGAGAAACGAAATGATCCTTTTGCGCAAATCTGCATGGCCCCTGCGTGAAGTATCAAACAACCTTTTAAGGGCCGAATCGGACCTTATAGCAAGGTCCACACAAATCTATATCAAAGACATATACGACCATACCATCCAGGTGATAGATACCATCGAAACATACAGAGATATGCTCTCCGGGATGCTGGATATATATCTGTCCAGCATTAGCAACAGAATGAATGAGGTGATGAAGGTGCTTACTATCATCGCTACCATATTCATTCCATTGACCTTCCTTGCAGGTGTGTATGGCATGAACTTTCAATATATGCCGGAACTTTCATGGAAATGGGGATATCCTGTGCTCTGGTGCATCATGGCAGTAATAGGCATTTCCATGCTCTTCTATTTCCGAAAGAAGAAATGGTTATAAATGATGAGATACTTCTTTTATATTATTTCACGGAAATTATTATGTTCGGCTTATATGGATCTCCTGTAAACATGGAAATAGAAGGCGTTTTCCTATCAATGGAAACACATAACGATTCACTCATATATCGCAGATGGGGCAGCCTGGGAAGCACAGAAAAGCTACTTTTGCAGGAGTCATGCAGCATATTGCTCAACCCGGTGGAGCCGGTCAATATGCCAAAAAGGCTCACCCACTTCCTACTGGTGAACTTTAAAAAGACCTTGATACTTGAGCCCGGTGCCTCAAAGAATGTGTACATCACCTTTCCTCTAGAGATAGGGGTTTTCGTATCTCATGGAAAAGAGGATTTTGAGATAATAGATATTTTTTCTTTTTCACGGTTGAAGTACACGCTATACGGTGCACCAAGTAATGGGATCATCTGCAAGTATTGGGAAAGCGACGTATTTCTTTCACCACCGGATACAGATCCCTGGTACACAGGTTACATAGAACTGAAGATAGTTAATGACACTGAGCACTTGGTAGAGGTCAGCAAGTCTTTGTTCAACGCCTATGGTATGAAGATCTACTATGAAGAAAAAAAAGTTGTAATGAAAGCGGTCATGAAGATCCCAAGCAGAAAATTAGCTGAAACCGAGTTCATACACTGCCCAGGTAAAGCCAGGTTCAAAAAGGCCACCGAACTCTACGTCTCGTCCAAACTAAGGGTGATCGGTAGCAGATGCATCATGGAGTACGGACTATGAACATCACGCTGAACGATGCCTTATTTGTTTCATTGTCCGACTATTCCATTCTTTTTTTCAGGATCATGTTCGTAGCTTCTGTTGTGATCATCTCTATGATCGCAGGAAAAATCTTGTCCATATACCTCATGAGGGCCCTGCAGGACAAGATGGACAGGAAACAACTGAGCATGCTGCTCAAACTTATGCGCTACAGTTTCGTTTTCTTTGTCACGGTCTTTTTCATACTTCCGTTCATGGGCGTAGAGCTTTCAAGCCTGCTTGTAGCCGGAGGTGTATTGGGCATAATCCTGGGTATCGCAGGTCAGAGCATTGTTGCGAATCTGATCTCCGGGATCTTCCTGACCCTTGAAAGGCCTATTAAGATAGGGGATCAGGTGAACATAGATAATAATGCAGGAGTAATTGAAGATATCACTTTTGTTTCCACCATCATCAGGACCTTTGATGGGCTGTATGTGCGCGTGCCAAACGACAAGGTCTTTCTCAATAACATCACTAATTACGCTGCCAACGTAGCAAGGAGATTCGAGTATGTCATAGGAATAACCTATGACAGTGATGCCGACAAAGCGATTGGGATGATCAAAGGTATCATAGATGATGATCCTATAGCTTTTAAAAATCCAGCTCCTACTGTCTTTGTGGATAAGCTGGATGATAATGGTGTCAATATCTTCGTAAGGATCTGGGCTCCTTCCACTGAATGGTATTCTGTCAAGACAAGACTGCTGTGGATAATTAAAAAGACACTTGAGGAGAATGGGATAAAGATAGCCTTACCGCAGCGTACTCTCTGGTTCGCTAATAGTATGCCGGCAAATTTGATAGAAAGTGGAGAAAACGATCTTCCTATTTTCCCATCTCAATGAAATAGTTCCTAGTTATCACTTTTGGACCAATTTCCATATTATCCGGTCATTTTAATGGATAAAACGTATATACTGTTAAAATAATAGTCTTTTTGCAGATAGTAAATGTTGTAGGAGAGATAAATATATGAAAATTAAAATACTGATAGTTGCTTTACTTTGCCTGAGCTTGCTATCCACTACAGCCCTGGCAGCCGACGGTTCGACAGGGAACAGGATATGGGATGCTGCCCAGGAACCATCGCTCGAATATTCATGGTCACCACTTAGTTATTCGGGTTTCTATTATGACCTGGATTCAGGAGAAGGGTCTGAAATGCTGACAGTTAAACTGGACAGCTATTCCGACAGGTCCATCGAAGAGGACGACCTTGTGTATTCCACAAGACCAATAGAAACTGGCTTTGAGCGTGATGAATGGGGTTCGTTCCAGATAATCGGTTTTATGGCAGAAAGATACTTTGCAGGTTATTCTGACAATACAGCTTTTGCAGATGAGGTCAGCCTTATATCCGACAGCCAGCTTGCAAAAGTGCTCATAAACGATGATGATGAAAAATCACTTTTCACGGGTTCTTCACTTGTTCTGCAGGAAGGATATGTGCTGGACATCACCGAAGTCGACCTTAATGGAAATAAAGTGTTCATCACCCTTAAGAAAAATGGTGTGCAGGTAGATAGCACAGTGATCGCCTCTAATCAGGATTATGTTTACAAGACCAGAATTGGTTCCACAGACGATTTCCCTCTTATAGCAGTACATCTGGATACCATATTCAGGGGAACTGAAAGCAATGCTGTGTTCATAAAAGGCATCTTTCAGGTGTCCGACAGCTACATCTCCGTTAATGCTGGCGATAAATACGGAAGAATGACAGTTGACACAGTAGCTCCTGAAAGGATCACAATGTCAAATCCCGATGTCATAAACCTTAATGCAGGCAGGACCATCGACATAATGGGAAAGCTGAAATTCGTTGTTGCTGATGACACAGTGCTGCGTTTTGCTCCTGTGGTCGATATGAAGGAACCAGGAACTTATGAGTTGCGTGGTACAGTTTCCGATGGCCCCTTCAACTGGACCTCTCTGAACTTTGAGGGATTCTACTACAATATAGATGAAGGCATAGGTACCGAATCACTGGAAGTCAAAGCTCTTAACGGCAGGACAATAGGCGCTGAGAACCTTGTATATTCCACTAGAGCCCAGCAGGTAAGCTTTGACCACTCCGCCTGGGGACAGTTCGAGGTGATAGGGTTCCTTGCCCAAAAATACTTTGCAGGCTATCCGGATAATGGGTTCACCAAGGCTGTCAGTATAGTTTCCCAGGGCCAGCTTTCCAAGGTGCTGATAGATAACGATGATAAGAAATCAGTGTATCCAGGATCGGCACTGGTGCTGGAAGAAGGATATGTGCTTGAAGTGGTCGAGGTCGATCTCAATGGTGACAAAGTGCGTGTTTCACTTAAAAAGAATGGAGAAGAAGTAGACACTTCTATTCTTGGGTCCAACAAGGATTATGTGTACAAAACTGAAATGGGTGCTTCTGAAGATGTACCTCAGATAGCCGTCCATTTCAATGAGATCTTCAGGGGACGTGAATTCGATGCTGTCTTTATACAGGGTATTTTCCAGATATCTGAGAACTATCTTACCCTTGAAGGTTCGGACAGGTTTGGCAGAATGGAGGTTGCCAGTATCTCAGAGGACGGCATCGTCCTGGAGAACAGGAATTCCGTTTCGCTCACCAAGGATAATGTGATCGATCTTATGGGAGACATTTCTATCAAGGTGGCAGATTCGGATACACTGAGATACTATCCCTTCGTAATGACGACGACATCCTCATCCGAACAATTGTCCATAGAAATGCCTGATACGATCACAGCAGGAACATCAGTGGATATCAAGGTAGCTTCTCAGGGAGCAGCTGTCGAAGGTGCTGTTGTGAAGTTTGACAACGTGCAGAAAGGAACGACATCTAACGAAGGTATACTCTCTGTGGTCCTGAGCGAGACCGGCACTTTCAAAGTGACTGCAGAAAAGGAAGGCTATGTCACAGGTACTCTGAACGTCGAGGTAATATCTGCAGAAGATGCTACAAAGAAGCTTGACATAGAGATCAGTCCTGAAACTGTTTTCGCAGGAGATGCAATATCCATCTCTGTTAAGAAGGCAATAGGTGGAGAACCTGTGGGAGGGGCTGCACTCTACTATGATGGCAGCGCCATAGGCACCACTTCTGCAGAAGGTATGCTCTCATACACACCAAAAGATGCAGGTATACACAAGGTAAGAGTTGAAGCGAATGGTTTCCTTCCTGCAGAGCTGACCTTTGAGGTTGAGGCTGCAGAAAATATGTTCAGATATTCGGACCTTGTGATCGATCCGGCTATAGCTGAACAGGGTAAGCCTGTGACCGTCAGTGCGAATGTTGCCAATACTGGTACTTCTGCAGGTGAGGTCAAGGTGGAACTGTTAGTTAACGGCAATGTAACGGACACACAGAACATCTCCCTTGCAGCAGGAGAAGAAAAGACCGTAGAGTTCACAGCAACAGCAGACCAGCCTGGTACTGTCGATGTGCAGATAGGCGACCAGAAGGGTTCATTTGACGTAACGGCAAAGACCCCGTTCGTGGGAATGGTCGCAGCAATGGTCATAGTGATGATGGCTGCTGCATTCAGGGGCCGCAGGAACAAAGAATAAGTTAGCAAGTGAGGATAGTACCTCACTTCTCTTTCTTTTTTACTAATTGTTCAATTTGTGATTTCAAAATTCTTTCTCACACCCAATTTCATTAGTTCATCTATTAGCAGCAATGCAATGGCAAAGGGGACTGCCAAGAGTATGTACTTTATAGAAATGGGCGCTGTGTTGAAGGCAGTGTTGGCCAGTGGGTTGAAAATGATCAAACCAAGAATGGTTAGTTCACTAGCTATTCCGAGAAGTATCATCTTGTTTTCGAAAAACCTCTTTGTAAGTACAGACTGCCGCCTTGTGCGGGATGTAAATACATTGGCGACCTGACAGATGATAACAGCAGCAAAGAAAGCTGTGATTGCCTGCATGTATAGAGGGTCTGTGAATGGCAGGTCCTGTCCGAAGTTCCAGCCCCCATCCCGCAGCACAGCAAAGTAACAGAAAAATCCGGCTGCTGCTTCAATGGGGCCTTTGATACCATAGGATGTAAAGAGTACATAGCGTGTTAGCAGTTTCTCATCCTTTGACCTTGGAGGACGATGCATGATGTCCCCTTCGCCCCTTTCTACTGCCAGAGCAAGTGCAGGTAATATGTCCGTACCCAGGTCAATAGCCAGTATCAGCTGCACATTCATGGGCAAGGGTAGTGCCAGCAGCACAAAGGCAATGAAAGGTAATATTTCAGGTATGTTGCTTGTAAGTATGTAAGCAATGAACTTCTTGATGTTATCGAATACTGTCCGGCCTTCTTCAACAGCATTGACCATGGTCGCGAAATTATCATCCAGTAACACCATATCAGCTGCTTCTCTTGCAACATCCGTGCCACTGCCCATAGCCACTCCCATATCGGCATTTTTCATAGCGGGTGCGTCATTGACGCCATCACCTGTCATAGTGACTATTTCACCGGCAGCTTTGAAAGCCTGGACTATCTTGAGCTTTTGTACGGGTGATGTCCTGGCAAAGATTATACTTGGAGCCCGGAGCCTGCCTGCAAGCTCCTGAGGGGACAGTGCAGCAAGCTCAGAACCAGTAATGAGCTCAAGCTCTTTTTCATCATCGTATAGTCCCACCTTGCGGCCGATAGACGTGGCAGTCACTGGATGGTCCCCGGTGATCATGACAACTTTTATTCCTGCCATGTGACATCTGTGGATAGCTTCCTTTGCCTCAGGTCTCGGAGGATCGGCTACACCCACAAGTCCCAGGAAAACAAAACCTTCGTCGTATTCCCTTACATCTTCGGCTTCCCTGTAAGCCAAGGCAAGCACTCTTTCACCTGCTTCTGCCATGGCGATGTGCTCATCCACAATCATCCCGGCACTCTTTTCATCAAGAGGCAGAGCACCATTCAATGTGAACATGTGACTGCACATGCTCATCACCACTTCAGGTGCACCTTTCAGGTAAGATTCCATTGTTCCTGCAGGTGTTGAACAAATGACCTGCATCCTTTCTTTCTTGGAATCGAAAGGATATTCCTGTAGCCGCGGATAGGCGCGTTTCAGTTCTTCCTCATCAGCGAACTGGTTAACATACACTAACAGAGAACCTTCCGTTGGATCCCCTTTATACCCGGGTGATTCGGATGTGATCCTTGAGTTATTGCACAAGGCGGCAGCTCTAATAAGAGGTTCGGAGGGCTTTTGTTCTTCTGTGATATGCAGATAGCCTTCGGCTGTAAAGACCGAGTTCACAGCCATCTTGTTCTGGGTAAGCGTACCGGTCTTATCGGTGCAGATCACAGTGGTGGAACCCAGGGTCTCTACTGATTCGAGCTGCTTTATGAGCGCATTTCTTTTTGCCATTCTTCTGGAAGCAAGGCTCAGGGCGAGGGTGACTGTGGGCAGCAAGCCTTCAGGGACATTTGCCACAATTATACCGATAGCAAAAATAAGGTTCATCAGGAATGTATCCTGCACGAAGGACCCTATTAAAAAGAAAGATATACCCAATAAAATAGCGATCGAAGAGATGATCTTTATGAAATCATTTAGTTCCTTTCTTAAGGGGGTATCTACCGATGAAGTGCGTTTAGTAAGGTTCGCAAGATGACCTATCTGAGTATTTGCTCCTGTGCCTAATATGACAGCTTTACCGTTCCCTGTCAGTACAAGTGTGCCGGAGAACACCATGTTCCTGCATTCAAGCATGTTGGGGTGGGTACACCCCAGAGAACGCAACTGGGGTTCAGCCTCTCCGGTTATGGGTGAATTATCCACCTTCAGGGAATTCACCTCTATGAGCCTGCCATCGGCAGGGACCTTATCCCCTTCTTCAAGTAAGATCACATCCCCGACAGCTATGTCTGAAGCAAGTATTTCTGCTATTTCACCGTTCCTGAGGGCCCTGGCTTTCGGAGGTATCAACTGGCGAAAGCTCTCCATTATCTTCTCTGCCTGGTATTCCTGGATGAACGTGAAAGTACTATTAAGGATCACTACAGCAAGCAGTGCTATGCCAATGTAGAGGTTTCCCTGATCGGGAGAAAACCATTCTGCAATAAAAGCAAGTAATGAACCGACTGTAAGCAAAATTGAAAAGAAATTCCAGAACTGTTTCAGGTACTTGTACAGTAAACTCTCCTTTCCTGTATCTTCGAGCACATTTGCTCCGTATGCTGCCAGCCTTCGGACAGCTTCATCCTGCCTCAGTCCGTTATCACTGCTTTTCAAGCCTGTGAACAGTTCATCAAGAGATACCTGATGCTCGTCACCCTTCATATGCGGGAGAAGGTCTCTGGTCCTTGCATCCATCTTAAGGAACTATTGATCGGCCCTTACTTAAAATATATGCTCAGGTTGCTGAAGACAGAGCAGTATATACGTTCCAGATGCCTGTTGTCACAAAGTCTGCAGCCAAAGCTGCAAGGAAAAGGCCCATTATCCTCGTGAATACAAGCATTCCTGTATAGCCTATGTACTTATAGATACGCCGGGAGAACAGGAATATCACCAGGCACACTGCAAATGTGATCAATATGCTAAGGACCACCAGGGATCTCTGCACCATGGAATCGGTGCTTCCCATGAGCACGATCACGGTCGTGATAGCTCCCGGGCCTGTCAAGAGAGGCAGTGCAATGGGGAATATCCAGATATCGGAACGGTCCTGTGATTCACTGATCTCGTTCTCAGTGATACTTTCTCTGGACACCTTTGCGAACATCATGTCCAGTGCTACGTGGAACAACAAAATGCCACCGGCAATGCGCAGCGAGTCGACATCAATGCCGAAAAGGTCCAGCATCATCTTGCCGGTAATGGCGAAGAACAGAGCTATAATGCAGGCAAGGAACACGGCTCTTTTTGCAAGGATGTTCTTCTCCTCAAAGGTCATACGACTGGTAAGGGATATGAAAGTGACAACCCCGCTGATGGGATTCACTATCACGAAGATGGATATGAGCGAATATGTGAGAAAGGCCAGGTCATCCATTTTAGATCTGCGTTGAAGGGTTGTTGTTCAGGCTGACATGCTCTGTATGAATCATCCTTTAAATTGCACCGAACAGATAAAAGCCTTATTCTCACAACAAGGGCGATCAAAGGCTGAATATAGTTATTTTTCTTTTGAAAGGGCTTTTTTTACTATCTTCAACGCACAGAGGTCTCCGCACATGGAACAGGCATCACTGCCGGTCACACGGCTTCCTCTGATAGTGCGCGCACGTTCACCGTCAATGGCCAGCCTGTACTGTTCTTCCCAGTCAAGCCTGTGACGTGCTTGCGACATCCGGTCGTCCATTGCACGCGCCCTTTCTCTTTGTCCTTCTTTAGCAATATCTGCAGCATGTGCTGCGATCTTGGTCACAATGGTCCCTTCCCGTATGTCGCTTACCGTTGGCAATGCAAGGTGTTCCGAAGGCGTGGTCATACACAGGAAATCCGCACCATACATGCCTGCAAGGGTCCCGCCTATGGCACCTGTTATGTGGTCATATCCGGGAGCTATATCCGTTACCAGAGGGCCAAGGAGGTAGACAGGGGCATCAAGGCACAGGCTCTTCATGGTCTTCACGCATGTCTCGATCTCATTCACTGGTACGTGCCCTGGTCCTTCCACAAAGGATTGCACGTTCGCAGCACGCGCTCTTTTCACAAGTTCGCCCAAAGTGACAATCTCAGTGAACATTGCGCCATCGGATGCATCGTGGATACATCCAGGCCTCATGCCATCCCCGAGGCTCACAGCCATATCGTGCTCATAGGCTATTTCGAGCAAATAGTCGTATTCCGTGTAGAACGGGTTATCTTCCTGATTATGCAGCATCCATGCAAGAGTGAACGCACCACCACGGCTGACAACTTCAGTGATCCTCTCTCCTTTTTTGATCCATTCGAGGGAACTGAGGTTAACACCTGCATGCACCGTAACAAAATCCACGCCATCCTTTGCATGTTTTCTGACAGCATTGAACATATCATCGGATGTCATATCCACAACTGCTTTCCGGGATGATGCTGCCTGGTATATGGGCACGGAACCTATGGTGATATGCACGGCTTTCATGATCATGGACCGAATACTGTCCAGATCCCCGCCTGTGGAAAGGTCCATGAGCGCATCAGCACCGAACTTTTCTGCAGTGCGCGCTTTTTCGATCTCATCCTCTACATTGATGTAGTCTCTGGAAGTCCCGATGTTCGCATTGACCTTGGTGCTCATATACCTGCCAATGCCTATCGGCCTTGAATCCCTTGCAGGGTTATCAGGTATGGCAATGATGCCTTTTGCCACACAGGAACGTACAAGGTCAGGATCGATGCCTTCTTTTTTAGCTACTTCCTGTATCTGGGGAGCTATTATCCCCTTTTTTGCATCTTCCATGAGTGTCATTGCTATTCCCGTATGAGCATGAAGATAAAAGCCTTTTGCTGATCCCGGGTGTCCTTTTATAAACAAAGTCTCATCATAATGAGTAGCATTATACACTCGATCATAGATATCCTTATATAGTGCAGTGCAGACTACTAATTAGCTGCGTGGAAAATGGCGCGGTAAGGTCGCGGTGGTACGATGACCCATAGTGTTGAAAAGAGTTCATTAGTTTACGGTCTGGATATTTACGGATTCCTCAAGGACATAAGGTTCGTCCTGCTGTTCTATGTGATAGGCGATCTCCTGACCACTATATATGCCATAGAGACCGGTCTTGCACAGGAAGGCAATCCGGTGGTATCTGCATTCGCCTCCATGAATGGTCTTTACAGCATCGTGCTGTTCAAGGTCCTCTTTATAGTAGCACTGCTGGGAAGCTATGTTTATATCGTACGTTCCTCTGCAGGGAAAGAACAGGACCAGACCTTTGCATGGAATGCCCTCAGACATACCCTTGCAATAATAGGAATGATGATAATGTTCAATAACCTGCTTGTGATGGGGGGCTTTGTCAGTCCCGTCTATCTGCTGCTCAGCTATGCCACCAGCCTTTTAGTTTAGGTCTGGTGACCTATATTCTTTTCCTAACAACAGCGGATAAAGTTATGTAATGTCAGTTATAATGTATCGCACACTATTCTGATCAGGTGCAGATATATCATGACCGTTGTTGTATTTACCGAAAAGAACAAAGCAGCTTCGCAGATAGCCGATATTCTCAGCGGGGGCAAGCCTGACAGAAAGCTTGTCGAAGGGGTGCCTGTTTATGTATTCCGCAGGGATGGCAAAGAATGGCAGGTAATGGGTCTTTCGGGTCATATAATGGGTTATGATTTCCCACAGGAGCTGAACGACTGGCGTTCAGTGGACCCGGCCAAATTGATCGATACGCAACCCATCAAGACCGTTACAAAAAAACCGTTTGCAGATGCCATCATCTCTCTTGCCAGGGAAGCTGATGGGATAATACTTGCCTGTGATTTTGACAGGGAAGGCGAGAATATAGGTTTTGAAGCAAAGGAACTTGCGGCCAGGGTTTCCCGCGCTCCTGTAAAAAGAGCCAGGTTCTCTTCATTGTCAGCGTCTGAGATAACTAAAGCTTTTGATAATCTATTGGAACCTGACACAGCTATGGCAATGTCTGCTGATGCCCGCCAAATCCTCGACCTTAAGATGGGCGCTGCTTTTACCCGGTATCTGACCCTGGCCGTAAGAGAAAGAGCGCGTACCAAGGACATCCTTTCCATAGGGCCTTGCCAGACACCTACATGCGGTTTCGTATATGAAAGAGAGAAGGCCATTAAAGACTTCAGTCCTGAGGATTTCTGGAAAATCGAAGCACTTTTCCATGCAAAGGACATGGACCTCAAAGGAGTGCATCGAGCAGGCAATATCAGGGATAAGGCAAAAGCAGCCGAAATATTCGATCGTATCCGGGCATGCAAGACCGGTATAGTGGCAAAGAAAAGTGTCACCGAAGTGAAGACGAATGCACCATATCCTCTTAATACCACTGAGTTCCTCAAACGTGCATCCAAGTTCCTTAACATCAGTCCGGAATCTGCTCTTGAGATCGCTGAACAGCTGTACCTGAACGGTTTTACAAGCTATCCAAGGACAGAGACCAATAAATATGCCGATGATTTTGATCTCAGGTCAAAGGTCATAGCCTTCACATCCACAGAATACAGGGACCATGCACTTGCCATTATTTCGGCCGGAGAGATCGCTTCCCGCAATGGTACAAAGGACGGACATGACCACCCTCCCATACATCCGATAAAGGCAGTTGCTGTAAAGGAAGTGGAAAAGGCTGTGAAGGTAGAAGGTGCAGGTAAGGTATATGATCTGATAGCCAGGCATTTTCTTGCTAACCTCATGCCTGCAGCCTTGTTCGAAAAAACGCATCTTGAGATCACAGTGAATAATGAGCTCTTCGACTCTTCCGGATCAGTAATGAAAAACGAAGGCTGGGTGGCCGTGTATCCCTTCGAGACAAAGAATGACAAGTTCCTGCCCGATGTCCAGGTGAACGAAGAGGTCAATGTGAAAAAACTGGAGAACATAGCTTCCAAAACCACTCCTCCAAAACACCTTACAGAAGCCGAACTTCTGACCCTTATGGATAAGCATGGCATCGGCACTAAGGCAACAGCTCCTTCTCATATAGAAACCAATAAGAAGCGTGGTTATTTTGAGACAAAAGGCAAGACCATAGTCATTCAGGAAACCGGGTTCAGCCTTATGGACGCTCTGAGCGCTTCATTACCTCTTGTAGTGAAGCCGGAAATAAGGGCACGCATAGAGTGCCTTGTGCAGGAAGTGGAAGAGGGCAGCAAGAAATTTGAAGTTGCTGTTGCAGAGGGAACCGAGCTTATCAGGATGATGTACGCACAGCTTACTGAGAGCCGGGATTCCATCGTATCCCGGCTGGCAGGCTCTATCAATGATGGTATTGCCACTGAGGACAAGAAGAACTACATTGGCAAATGTCCGGATTGCGGGCATGTGCTACGCATAATAAGCACTGATAAGGGGCGTTTTGTAGGATGTACCGGATATCCGCAATGCAGGAACACCTATCCTTTGCCCAGGGATGGTGCACTTTCCATACTGCGCTCAAAAGAATGCCCTAAGGGTGGAGCTGCTGTAATAAAAGTAGCGAACAAGTATTGTTGGGCAGTGGGTATAGGACCTTGCTTTGCATGTGACAGTGTAAAAGAGTGCTTTCCCCCTGAAGTGGTGGGACCATGTACTATATGTGATGGCGAAATGTGCCTTATCACCACAAAGGATTCGCGTTTTCTGGGTTGCAGCAAAAGATGTGGACGTACTCAGTCCCTGCCTCAGGAGGGCAGGCTTACGATACTTGAGCGCAGGTGTGAGGTGTGCGGATGGAAAATGATCCGCATAAAGGAAAAGGATAAGGAAGCGATCGAGATGTGTGTAAACCGTAGCTGTGGGAAAACTCTGGGCAAAAAAAGGTCTTCAAACTGACTTGATCTTGTTCTAAATCAATTATCCTTGATTAGTCATGTTGCGAACAAATCTTTAAATATAAGGAATACATACTTATGACTTAGAGATGAAGGGCAAAACAGGAAAACCTTCTACTACAAAACTGGTGTCTAAATCCGAAATATACCCTTAAACCTCCTTGATTCCGGTTTGCGCCTTCATCTTTGCCTCCATTGATCGCCGTAATGCTCTTCAAAGGCTATTTCTTGCAGTTCTTTCCTCGAAGGTGTTGTTTTGCTCCCGGTGGGATGCCCTATGGCCAGTGCTGCCATGAGCTCCAGTGATTCTGGCGCTTCTAAAATCAAATTCACTTGTTCTTTATTATTTAGGATCTCGCCGAGCCAGACAGCCCCTAACCCGAGCTCACAGCAGGCGAGCAGCATGTTCTGTATGGCTGCACCTATGGATTGTACATCTTTTGTGCGATCGTACATCGTAGAGTTATCCAGAAAAACAGCTATGATAACGCTTGCTCCTTTTACAATGGATGAATAGCGTGTGCATCCGGCCAGTTTTTCTATTGAGACCCTGTCCTGTACAACTATGAACTTCCAGGGCTGGTTATTAAGGCCCGATGGTGCCCAGCGCCCGGCCTCAAGGATCTTTGTAATATCCGTTCTTGCCACAGGCTCAGATGTATAACTGCGGATGCTTCGTCTTGATAGAATTGTCTGTATAGTTCCCTGCATTTAGATCACTTCAAAAAAAGGGATGTGTCCTTGTATATAGAACACGTCTTTGTATCTTTAAAAAAGTATATTCCAGAAAGTTCACTTCTCATTAAGGCCACTGTTAAGCCAGGGCATCATTGCGCGCAATCTGCGGCCCACCTCTTCCACAGGATGTTCCCTGTCCTGGCGCTCCATGGCTGTGAGCACTGGCCTGTTGGCCTTGCCTTCAAGCACGAACTCCCTTGCGAACTGCCCGTTCTGGATACGTTCCAGGGCTTCGTACATAGCTTCTCTGGACAGTTCATTGATGACCTTGGGCCCAACGGTCATTCCACCGTATTCCGCAGTATTGGATACGGAATACCACATCTTTTCCAGGCCGCCTTCATGGATAAGGTCTACGATGAGCTTCAGTTCGTGAGTGGTCTCAAAATATGCCATCTCTGGCTGATAGCCGGCTTCGACGAGAACCTCAAAGGAGGTCTTGATAAGAGAGGCCACGCCACCGCACAGGTCTACCTGCTCTCCGAAAAGGTCAGTTTCCGTTTCCTCACGGAATGTTGTCTCGAAGACTCCGGCCCGTGTGCAACCCACACCTTTTGCATGTGCCAGAGCTAACTGTTTTGCCATGCCTGTGGCATCCTGGTAGACTGCGATCAGACCAGGCACTCCATGTCCTTCTTTATACGTCCTGCGTACCAGGTGTCCCGGGCTTTTTGGTGCCACCATGTACACGTCGATGTCCTTCCTGGGCACTATCTGGTTGTAATGGATATTGAAACCGTGAGAGAAGACAATAGCATTTCCGGGTTCAAGTCCGGGCTCTATCTCTTCATAGTATACCTGGGACTGCGTTTCATCCGGCAGGAGGATCTGGATGACATCAGCTGCTTTGGCAGCCTCTTTTACGGTCATGACCTTAAGCCCATCCTCTTCTGCCTGCTGCCAGCGTTTGCTGCCCTTACGCAGACCTACGGTCACATCAAGTCCGGAATCGTGCAGGTTCTGGGCCTGGGCATGACCCTGGCTGCCATATCCCATCACTGCTATCTTCTTGCCTTTCAGGATGCTGAGATCTGCATCCTTGTCATAGTACATGTTCACTGCCATTTGAATTACTTCCTGAGTTTAACTTTATATGCTCTTAGGACCTCTGCGCAGGGCAATTTTACCGGTACGCACCATTTCCTTGATACCGAAGGGCTTAAGCAACTGTTCTATTGCCTTGATCTTGTTCTCGTCACCTGTTACCTCTATGATCATGGACTTGCTGGCAACATCGATGATCTTTGCCCTGAAGATGTCTGCTATCTGCATGATCTCAGACCGGTTCTTCACATCTGCGTTGACCTTGATCAGGACAAGTTCCCTTTCCACGGTGTCCTCGGTCCCAAGATCTGTTACCCTGATAACATCGATCAATTTATTTAGCTGCTTGGTGACCTGTTCCAGGACAAGGTCATCTCCACGTACGACAATGGTCATACGGGATATTGTGGGATCCTCAGTGACCCCTACAGCAAGGCTGTCTATGTTATAGCCCCGGCGGGCAAACAAGCCGGCAACCCGTGAAAGCACACCGTACCTGTTCTCCACCAGGACTGCGAGTGTATGTTTCATGCTTTCCTCTCCAGGTCCATTATCTCGTTTATAGCTGCTCCGGCCGGCACCATGGGAGATACGTTCTCTTCACACTCTACCCAGAAATCTATCAGGGTAGGTCTTCCGGAAGCTATTGCCTGCTCTATGGCCGGCCTGACCTCTGAAGGCTGCTTTACACGCAGTCCAAGTGCTCCGTAGGCCTCTGCAAGCTTTACGAAATCAACACTGTTCCTTATACATGTATAAGAGTATCTTTTATCGAAGAAGAGTTCCTGCCACTGCCTGACCATGCCCAGATAACCATTATTGAATATAGCGATTATCACGGGGATATTCTCCTGTACGACGGTTGCCAGCTCCTGCGAGTTCATCTGGAACGAGCCATCACCTGAAATATCAAAGACCACTCTGTCGGGCTTTGCTATTTTGACCCCTATCGATGCCGGGAACCCGAATCCCATGGTCCCGAGACCTCCTGACGATATGAACGTCCGGGGTTCGCTGAACCTGAAGTATTGGGCAGCCCACATCTGATGCTGCCCGACCTCTGTAACGATGATCGCATCCTTGCAGGCATCATGGATCTGTTCGATGATATACTGGGGTTTGATATTATCCATGCCGCCAATATAATGCAGAGGATATGATCGCTTCCAGTGTGCTATCCTTTGAAGCCAGTCGTCAGTAGGAGCCCTGTCGACATATTTGAGCAGGTCTTCAAGCACCTTTGCGGCATTACCAACTATAGGGATGTCTACACGCACGTTCTTGGATATCTCTGCCGGGTCTACGTCTATATGGATGACCTTAGCGTTGGTCGCAAAAGATCTTATTTTGCCTGTGACCCTGTCATCGAACCTCGCACCCACAGCGATGATGAGATCTGATTCCTGTATCGCATAATTGGCATATTTGGTGCCATGCATCCCCAGCATTCCCAAAAACAACGGATGGTCCACAGGGAAAGCGCCCATCCCGGTAAGTGTCGTGGTGACCGGAGCCTGCACTTTTTCGGCAAGTGCCCGCAGATACTCGCTGGCATTCGCACTGATAACTCCGCCCCCTGCGTAGATCACAGGTTTTGAAGACCTGTTTATCTCTTCCGCTGCCTTCTTAATCTGCTGGATGTTGCCTTCATAGGTAGGATTGTAACTGCGCAGCTTCACAGTTTCAGGATAGTGGAAATCTATCAGTTCGGTGGTTAGGTCCTTTGGGATGTCGATAAGTACGGGTCCCGGCCTGCCGGTGGATGCAATGTGGAAAGCCTCCTTCATGATCCTTGGAATATCGTTAGCATCCTGCAGCAGGTAATTGTGTTTCGTTATAGGCAGGGTTATGCCTGTAATATTGGCTTCCTGAAAAGCATCGTTCCCTATCATGGACAGAGGCACCTGGCCGGTCAGGGCTACAATGGGTATGGAGTCCATGTAAGCAGTGGCTATACCTGTCACCAGGTTCGTTGCTCCGGGGCCGGATGTGGCTAAGCATACGCCTACCTTACCCGTTGCCCTTGCATACCCATCTGCGGCGTGAGCAGCCGATTGTTCATGGCGTACTAGCACATGGCGTATCTTTGAGTCATACAGTGCATCATAAATAGGAAGCACCTGACCTCCGGGATATCCGAATATCGTATCTACGCCTTCCCTATACAGACATTCGATGATGGCTCTTGCACCTGTCATCTTTTCTGTTCGTTCTGTCATTCGATCACTCTGCTGGTCATGAATTACTGTTCTATATGTAGGTATATGTTCGTCACATATCTTTTATTTTATCAGATGGTTCCGTCTGTATCAAACGATTGATGCCGTTGAGCATCGCTTCCACCGAAGCCATGATGATGTCGGTACGCGTACCTCTGGATGTGATCATCCTGCCGTCCTTTGAAAGTTTCACCAGGACTTCCACAAGTGCATCAGTGCCTCCTGTTATGGCATCCACATGGTATTCCTCAAGCTGGATATCGCCTACTCCGGCAACTGCTTTCTTTATGCACTGGATGGTAGCGTCCACAGGTCCGTCTCCTATGCCTGCCTGGACGACCTCCTCGCCATCGACCTTCAGTTTCACAGAAGCTGTAGGTGTAACTCTGTTTCCCGATACTACGGTAAAATCTTCGAGTTTGACCCTGGAATTGCACTGGATGTTCAGTACGGTCTCGGCAATGGACTGAAGATCAGCATCCGTAACGTGCTTACCGAAATCACCCAGTTCCTTTACTCTCTTGAGGATCTCGTTAAGATGCGAATCCTGAACATCATATCCCATCTCTTTTATGGCAAGGGAAACGGAACTTTTGCCCGCATGCTTACCCATCACGATCTTACGCTGACGTCCGAGTATTTCCGGCCGTATCGGCTCGTAGGTGGACGTGTCTGCCAAAAGGCCATGTACGTGGATACCTGCCTCATGAGAGAAAGCGTTGCCCCCCACAAGGGATTTGTTGGGAGCCACGGGTATGCCCGTAAGACGGCTTACAAGCCTTGAGGTCTTGAAAAGCTCGGTCGTCTTGATACCTGTATCATATTTGTACAGCCATTCAAGGATCATCACCACTTCCTCAAGGGAGGTATTGCCTGCTCTTTCCCCTATGCCGTTAATGGTCACATGCGCTTCCCCTGCACCTGCTCTGAGAGCAGCTACCGTATTTGCGGTGCCCAGGCCGAAATCGTCGTGGCAGTGTATGCTGACAGGTATCTTCAAAGAGGCTGCCAGCTCCCTGAATATGGCCTCTGTCTTCTCGGGAACAAGCATACCCACGGTGTCGCAGAAACAGAGTCTTTCGGCACCTGCCTCGATACCTGCCTGGTATATGGACTTAAGGAATCCCATATCTGCCCTAGAAGCATCCTCTCCGCTCAGCTCTACGATAAGCCCATGCTCCCTGGCATATTCTGTGGTCTCGATGGCCATCTGCATTACCGCTTCTCTGTCCTTCCTGAGCTTGACGCTGATGTGCAGATCGGATACAGGAGCCACAAGATGAATGGAGTCCACGTCACATGCAAGCGCATAGTCGATGTCAGGCTGCATGATCCTGCAATAGCTGCAGATATCTGCATTTAAGCCTTCAGCTGCGATCGCGCGGATGGATTCCCTTTCCCCTTCGGAAGTGATGGCTGACCCGGCCTCGATAATGTGCACGCCAAGCTCGTCCAGCTTGCGGGCAATGGCAAGTTTGTCCTCTTTAGTAAGTGCCACCCCGGGCGTCTGTTCACCGTCTCGCAGAGTTGTGTCCAAAAAGCGGATGTTTTCCAATAATAAGACCCCTCACAGGTATTTGTCTGCCGGCCATAGCCAACAGCACTACATCGATATCTCTATACTATATATGTATATCGATGTATCTATCACGATTGTTCACTGGAGGAGAAGAGCTGAAAAAAGAAAGGTTTCGCCTGAGATCCCAGGCATCAGAAATACTTGTCAATGGTCTCGATGGAACCTACAAGCAGGTCCACGCATGCCTTCACATCAGCTGTGTCCACCACTTCCACGGGCGAGTGGATGTAGCGGGTGACCACGCTTATGACGCTGGAGGGTATACCTGCCCTTGTAAGGTGTATGGCAGTGGCATCCGTGGTACCGCCATCTCCCACTTCAAGCTGGTAGGGGATGTGCTTTGAATCGGCAGTTTCCTTCAGCCATTTAAGTACATGGGGCGAAGCAATAAGACCACGGCCGGAGGCATCGGCCACGGTGATGACACCGCCTTTACCCTGTTCCACTGCAGCATCCTTCTTATCGATGCCCGGATGATCGCCTGATATGGTCGTGTCCACCGCAAGGGCTATGTCCGGGTCCAGGCTGAAAGCGGATGTCCGGGCACCTTTGAGACCCACTTCTTCCTGCACGGTTCCCACAGCATACACGGTAGCTTTTATATCCTTGTCCGCAAGTTGCCGCATAACTTCCAGGAGTATGGCACAGCCAGCACGGTTGTCAAAAGCCTTGCCTGTTATCTTGCCATTCGCAAGGGCCACTACTTCCCTGTCCATGGACACAGGTGTTCCTATGCCAATCCCCATCTTTTCAGCATCCTCGCGACTTGTGGCACCCACATCGATGAACATGTCCTCGGATTTCACGGGTCTTTTCCTGTCCTCGTCTTTCATCACATGAGGCGGCTTGGACCCTATAACTCCGGGAACAGGGCCATTGCTGGTATGGACCATAACTCTCTGGCTATGCAGGGTGGGGTCGAACCAGCCGCCTATTTTCACGAACTTCAGGAAACCTTTATCGTCAATATACTGCACCATCAGACCGATCTCATCCATGTGAGTGGCGATCATGATCGACGGTCCGTTCCCTTTTTTAATGCCAATGAGATTGCCCATCTTATCCGTGGTCAGCTCGTCCACATAGGGCTTCAGTCCCTCCTCCATAATGGCACGGATGCTGTCCTCATGGCCGGAAATACCATGTGCATTGGATAACTTCTTCAAAGAATCGATCAGTTGTTCCATATAGACCCTCTGTACTCTGTGGAGGATAATAGGAACTGCTGCTATAAATATAGATGTATATTATAAACAAAAATAGAAAAAATATGAGGGTCAAGAGGTACTATCACATTTTACATCAAAATAGATACGCTGTCGATATTTATCTATGGAGGAATAAGGACATACTAGAGGTACAGGAAAATTTACAGCAAAATTGGGACACTACCGACAGTTTACAGTCGATTAACTGAAAAGACAGACGAAAAAGTACATTTACGCCAACTTTGATGCCATAAATACACTGATCTTAAGACAAAACAGGACAATATCGTAGAATTTTACGTGAAATTATTTAAACTACCAAATAGGTTTTCCTGACAAAAAATAAAATATTGAGCTAAAAGAGAAGGCATTCCCTTTATTAAGGAATGATAACTGTCAAGCTTAGGTTACTAAATATAAATATAAGCACAATTTTTTTAAAAGTGTATGCATAGTATTTATATAAAAGTGTGCTATTTTTATGCTCATATAAGATGGCAGTAAATATTTTTCTAAGTGTTACGCTAACTTCTTTAATAAATAATATATGCTTTTTTGCATATTAATTTAATAAATAATTATCAAAGTATAGCGCATTATTTATATAATTGTTCACACAAACCTCTACTCATAGTCTGCAATGATGCTCATAATGATGAGTACATTAGTATCTATCTCGAGGATTCATCACTAGAGAGAGACTTGGTCGGAAAAAATCAAAACTAATTCATGATTAGCATGAAAAATGTATTGAAGATATAAAATGAGATAAAAAGGAGAGATATCATGAAAAAGAGCTTTTTATTACTGACTGTTGCAATTGTTTTGCTTTTCTCATTTCCATCGGCAGCTGCAGCTTCCGTGGATGCAGAAATTACATCTTTCAGTCCAGCATCCGGAACATATTATCCTGGAGATGCTGTAACATCTTCCATGAGTTTTAAAAATACAGGTACACAAACATGGACCTACTGGATAAGATATAGCGTTAGCGATGAAAATGGCAAGGTATATACAGTATCATCGAATTCTG
The DNA here is from genome assembly GCF_002067275.1 of Methanomethylovorans sp. PtaU1.Bin093. GTDB lineage: Archaea > Halobacteriota > Methanosarcinia > Methanosarcinales > Methanosarcinaceae > Methanomethylovorans. Next base: position 46,091 of record NZ_MVQX01000088.1, read on the forward strand.
TAAAATTAGCTCCAGGAAAAACAAGTGTTCAAACAAAAAGCTGGACAGTTCCAACAGATACAACATTGAAAACCGGAAAGTACAAGGTAGTAATGTCTGTATGGAAATACAAGTCATCCACTAGGCTAACATACGCTGAAAAGCTAGATGCATTCACAGTTTCTAATATAGATATTACACCACCGGAAATTCCAGAAGACCCACTTCCTGAAACTCCAGCAGATACCCCTTCAGAAACTCCGGGAGAGACCTTCAGTTTTGTTGATAATTTTGATACATTTGATACAAATCAGTGGTCAAAATCATCGTTCAAGTTAGAGAGAACATATTTCGATCCAGCTAATGTTGATGTAAAGGATGGAAACTTAAGGATTAAAATCCCCGCAAATACACTCAACGGTGGGGATGTTGAATCCAAAGGTCTCTATCAGTATGGTACATACCGCGCAAGTATGAAACTTCCAAACGCACCATCATCAATTACAGGTTTCTTCTTATACTTGGGTCCAGACTTCTATAATGAGATAGATATCGAAATCTATAATGACCCTAAAGGAGAAGCGTGGTTCACTACTTATGCAAATGGAAAAATACAACATAGTGTTACCAAGAGCCTTGGTTTTGATCCAACAGCCGATTTCCACGAATATAGATTTGATTTCTATCCTGGAAACTTGAGTTTCTACATTGATGGAAAGCTGATGCAAACGTGGACAGATGGAATGACCACCAATCCTATGCACCTAGTAGTTAATGCTTGGTATCCAAATTGGTTATCGGGTACAAAGACAACATCCGATCAATATCTTCTAGTTGATTGGATTAAACATTAAAAACGTTAGTATTGCGGTTTCCATGTTGATTTAATTTAACATGGATTACCGTAAATTATATTTCTTCAAAAACATATTATATACCGATAAGTTATGATAGTAGCTGGTCATCAACCGACCTATTTACCTTATTTGGGTTTTTTTGACAAAATGTCAAAATCAGACATATTCATGATTCTCGATGATGTACAGTTCAATAAGAAAGACTTCCAACATCGTAATAGAATAAGGATCCCTGAAGGCTGGAAATGGCTAACAGTGCCTATTGTAAAAGAAGGAAAAATACCTATTAATGAAATTTTAATTAACAATCAGAAAATTAATGGTAAGCCTGTTTGGTCTGATACGCATTTAAGAATTATAGATATAAATTACAATAAAACACCCTATTATGAGTCATATATAGAAGATTTATCCAAAATATATAATAGAAAACATACCCATCTCGCAGATTTGAATCTCTCTATTATACAATATCTAATAAAGGCTTTTGAAATTGATATTGAACTGGTCTATTCAAGTAAGCTTGGATTTACTACAACTTCATCTCAAAGAATTGCGGACATCGTTAATTCACTTGGAGGTGACACGTATTTATCTGGAATAGGAGGACTAGACTATTTAGATCAATCTGTATTCAAAGAAATTAAAGTTGAATATCAACAATTTGAGCATCCAATGTATACTCAGCGTTATACAGGATTTGAAAAAAATATGGCGGCTATTGATGCCCTGTTTAATGTTGGCTCAATTCCAAAATGAGATGATGATTCATGAATCGAAAAATATTAGCTATCGGCGCTCATCCGGATGATATTGAATTAGGCTGTGGAGCTACTTTGATAAAGCATGCAAGTGAGAACGATGAACTCTTTTTAATCATTGCTTCTTATGGAGAGAAAGGTGGAAACAAGGATCAAAGATTAAAAGAAGCTACCGAATCAGCCAGATTACTTGGTGCAAAAGATATTATCTTTCTAGGCTTGCCTGACACCCAGATGCACCATGATGGTATAACTGTTGGAAAGATTGATCAATATATGTGCAAAATAAAACCTGATATCGTTTATGTTCATTGTCCAAAAGATTATCATCAAGATCACGTAGCTATTGCTTTGTCAACATTATCAGCTTCTAGACATATGAGAAATGCAGTTCTCTTTTATGAATCACCCTCAACTACAATTGAATTCAGACCAACTGCCTATAATGATGTGACACAACAATTCTGTTATAAACTAAAAAGTATTGACATATTTAAGTCTCAAAAAGAAAGAGATTACATGGAAAAGGTTTCAGTAATAGGTTTAGCAAAAAGCAGAGGAAGTATATTAGGCGTTAAGTATGCTGAGGCATTTGAGGTAGCACTCTTATTTAAATGGTAAGAATGAAGTTTCTTGGCTTTTTAAAGTCCAATACTTTTAGTTTGAGAAAAGAGAAAACATAAATAGAGAGGAGTATCATCCTCTATTCAAAATTTTCTTTGTAATATTCTGATATTGTCTGAGTACGTATGTTATTCGATTCAATGTAATCGAGTATTGAAATGAACTCAGACGTGGATATATCATACTCGCCTGGGTTCTCAGTTACTTGATGGAAACCAAGAATTAAAGTGTAATTCCCGGCCACAGCCTTGTCTATTTCGGCAATTGTTCCGTGATATTCTGTCGGGTAACAGGGCAGTCCATAGGGTTTTTCAAGCAATTCTGTAGGATAGTAACCATTATTTTTCCATGTTACAACACGACCGGTATCACGGTATGATGAAATGACGGATATTACATTGTCATTGCACTCACCGTATGGATAAGCAATATGTTTGGGTGCCGGCATACCATGAGTTACAAATGCTGTGTTAACATTCAGCATTTCCTGAATGATTTCATCTGATGACATTGTTGTGAGGTCCGGATGGGTGTCTGAATGGCACTCCATATCAAAACCATCATCATACATTGCTTTTATATGGTCCCATGTCATGCGTGTTGAGTCTTCGCCTACCATAGAAGCAATTATGTAATGAGTTGAACTGATATTACGTTCTTTCAGCAGCGGATAGACAGTGTCATAGTCTGATTTAAAACCATCATCAAATGTTAAAATCACAGTAGCTCTACTTGGCACCTCCGCAGAAGGTTCAATTTTCAGGGTTGAGGTTGTTTCTGCGGACCATGCACCATCATCGTCCTTGACACTGAATTTTACAGTGTGAGTGCCAACTGCAAGCAAGGAAGTGCTGAAACTTGCTTCTGTGCTTATTTCCTTACCATCTGATGTCCAGAGGTAAGCTACTATTGTACCATCGGTATCGCTT
>NZ_MVQX01000089.1 GCF_002067275.1 Methanomethylovorans sp. PtaU1.Bin093
TTACTGCTTTATTTAAAAATCTGTCAATAGGTAATACTTTCATTATATAAAGTTTTGGTCTATGAACTCTAATATTCGCGAAACCATCAAATTAGCCCCTTACATATCTGTTCTTACTTTGATATTCATTTTTCGGGTCATATGGGAATTCCCGTTTCATCCAGATGATCTCCTTTATGATCGGACCTCTCCGGAATTTGAGTCTCCACATATTACTCCTTCTGTTTACGTTCCTTAAGCGCTGAATGAAAATTAGGCTTCAAATTACAACCAAAGTTAGACTGGTTTAAATAGATTAAAAGTTATATATATATATTTTGTTAGTTTATTTACTTGCAATTTTTATTCAAATAGTATTATTAGCATCTAACATTTTAACTTTTCTCCTGACACTCAAAACCTGAGTTAATATCAAATAGCATGATCAATATAGAGGTATTTATTTCAGGTGAATTATATTGAACAGTAAAAAAAATAATCGGGCGCAGGAAATACTAGAAAAGATCAGCTATTTACTGCCGATTGCCATTTTTGCGTTTTCACTATGGGTTTTGGACAGGGGGCTTCAGCCCCTGCAACTAAATGAGATCCTGGTGAGTTTCACAGACATTGAGCTGTGGAGTGTGTTATTTGCTTCTGTTTTCACTTTGTTGAGTTACATAGCTCTTCTCGGTTATGATTTCCTAGCCATGCGATACATAGGCCAATCTGTTTCATATAAGGATATCCTCAGGTCTTCTTTTACAAGCACGTCCATCAGTTATAGCATTGGATTCAATCCTCTTACAGGTGGCTCACTGCGTTACAGGTCATATTCTGCCTATGGTCTGACACTGCTGCAAATAGGCAAGATCATAACGTTCTGCAATATAACATTCTGGCTTGGTGTATGCTTTGTAGGTGGATCACTATTAAGTTTCTATCCGATCGATCTTCCTGGGTCCCTTGTTTTTTATGAGATCATGTTGAAGGCCTTGGGCGTCTGCTTATTGCTCTTCCTTATTTGTTATCTGGTGCTGTGCTTGCAGCATAGGACTTTCAGCGTAAAAGGTTATGAGATCCTATTCCCTGATGTAAGGACTGCTCTTCTGCAGATCCTTGTTTCATCGCTCGATTCTATCTTTGCAGGCTGTGCATTATATTTCTTGCTCTCTCATAGTGGTGAGATCTCTTTTCCATATTTCATGGCAATGTTCTTAGTAGCACAGACCATTGCCTATATTACTACGATCCCCGGGGGGCTGGGAGCTTTCGAAGCGCTCATGCTCCTTGCACTTGCTCCTCATTTAGCTCTTGAAACTGTCATTGTTGCTCTTGTGATGTTCAGGATCGTGTATTATCTCACACCTTTCCTGGCGGGATTGATAGTCCTTTCATACAGCGAGTTCAATGCGAGGAAAGAGATACTGATCAATCTGCACAAAAAAACATATCTGACAGTCGCTGCATTCACACCCCAGGTATTCGCTGTGCTTATTTTCTTTGCGGGGATATTGCTTCTTTTTTCCGAAGCCCTGCCTCCTCAGATGGAAGGCATGCGCATTATAGGAACGATCGTTCCTTTATCATTGATAGAGTCTTCCAGCCTTTTCAGCAGTATGCTGGGGGTCTTTCTTCTCATTCTGGCCAATGGTTTGTGGAAAAGGGTAGATGGAGCTTATCTGTTATCAGTAGCGATACTGTTCTTGGGCAGTATCTTCTCGATCCTGAAAGGTTTGAACTACATAGAATCAGGCATATTATTTGCCATATTTTTACTGCTATTGCCTCAAAGAAAGCATTTTTACAGGAAGTCTTCACTGCTGAACCAGTCTTTCAGCAGGGACAATATAATTGCTATTGCAGTTGTTGTTCTAAGCTTCATATGGCTTGGTATCTTTGCCCATGAACATGTGGAGTACTCGCAGGAACTTTTGTGGCAGTTTGGAACCAATATGCATGTATCCAGGTTCCTCAGATCTGTTGTAGGAATATCTGCAGTTTTAGTTATCTTCGGGATCATGCGACTGCTTGGAGGTTCCAGCAAAGACCTCAGACTTCCTGATGAAGGAGAAATGGCTAAAACGAAGGAAATTATCAGGACAAGTACTGACACAAACAGCAATCTCGTTCTACTTGAGGATAAGTATGTATTGTTCGATGAGCCGAAAAATACATTCCTTATGTATGGGATTTCCGGAAAAAGCTGGGTCTGTATGGGCGATCCCATAGGGAACAGCAAAAATATCAAAGAACTGATATGGGATTTCCACGAAATGGCAAACCTGCACCAGGGATGGACCGTTTTTTATGAAGTAAGCGAGAAATACATCCCTTATTATCTGGACATTGGCCTTACTTTGATCAAAATAGGAGAGGAAGCACGTGTCCAGCTTTCAGAGTTCAGCCTTGAAGGCAGTGCAGGAAAAGATTTCCGCTATTCTGTAAAACGTATGGAAAAAGATGGCTACCATTTTGAGATCATGGAGCCTGGAGAGATCCCTGCTCATATAGAGGAGCTTAAAAGCATATCTGACGCCTGGCTGGAAACCAAGAACACAAAAGAAAAGAGTTTTTCTATGGGATCCTTTAAAACTGAGTATCTGGCTAATTTTCCTCTTGCGGTCATAAAAAAGGGTGATCAGGTAGCTGCTTTTGCCAATATCTGGGTGACAGCCAATAAAGAAGAGATGGCTATCGACCTTATGCGTTACGATCCCGCTATATCTAACACTACTATGGAATATCTTTTTACCAAGCTCATGCTGTGGGGAAAAGAAAACGGGTTCAGGTATTTTTCACTGGGGATGTCACCACTTTCAGGTCTTGAGAACAGGACACTTGCACCATTGTGGAACAAAATAGGTTCAACTATCTTCACACATGGAGAATATTTCTACAACTTCAAGGGCCTTAGGGCATATAAAGAAAAGTTCAATCCTATATGGGAACCCCGGTATATAGCCTTGCCAAAAGGGATCAAGCAGATGTTCGTCCTGAAGGATATTGCTTTATTGATATCAGGTGGAACAAAAGAAATATTTACAAAATGAGGGATCGGGTTCCTTGATGCGAAATCATGCACACAGAAATATCCTATTTTACCTGGTGATCAATAGTATATTTATTCTAATGGTCTTCCTGATCATCTTTCAGGGCCAGCGGTTAGAGTCTCCTTTGGCCGACGATCCTGATACTGTAATAAAAGGCCATAACAATCTTCTGGCATACGAGGATCTGGGACTGGTCATGGGCAGAAGTTTAGCTAATAATTTGAACCACCCCCTTAGTCTGATGTTTTTACAGATCGCAGTAATAGTGTTAATAGCCCGGCTTTTTGGTTTATTCTTCAATAGAATAGGTCAGCCAACCGTGTTAGGCGAAATGACAGCAGGGATAGTACTGGGCCCATCGGTATTAGGAATATTGTGTCCTCAGTTAAGCAGTTTTTTGTTCAGTCCCGCCTCTTTGAGCTGGTTAGAAACGCTCAGTAATCTTGGGCTGGTCCTCTTTGTGTTCATCGTTGGTCTGGAACTTGATTCCAATTTGATGAAAAATAAAGCACAAACTGCACTGGTCGTGAGTCATGCCAGTATAGTAGTGCCTTTCTTCTTCGGAGTATGCCTGGCCTACTTCCTGTTCACAGGCTTTGCACCAGAAGGAGTTCCTTTTATTTCATTTAGTCTGTTCATGGGCATTGCCATGAGCCTGACAGCATTTCCTGTACTGGCCCGGATCATCCAGGAACGCAAGCTGACACAATCGCCTTTAGGCACCCTTGCTCTTACCTGTGCTGCCGTCGATGACGTCACAGCATGGTGCCTGCTGGCGGCAGTTGTAGGCATTATCCGAGCCGATACGATAATGACCTTTGTTGCTACCGTTGTGCTGGCTATATTCTACATTTTGTTTATGATCTACTTTGTGCGGCCGATATTGCAACATTTAGGTAATGTATACGCCACACAGGAACATTTGAGTAAAGGGTTCATTGCACTATTGTTCGTTGTGCTGTTCCTGTCAGCATTTGCAACTGAGACCATTGGTATACATGCTCTTTTTGGAGCCTTTCTGGCAGGGATCATAATGCCCTCTCAGATAGATTTCAGAAATGTGCTCATTTCCCGTATAGAAGATGTGAGCCTGGTGATATTTTTACCTTTGTTCTTTGCCATAAATGGTCTCAACACACAGCTGGGCCTGCTGAATGCAGGTTACCTGTGGCTTATTTGTGTCCTGATCATTATGGTAGCTATTATGGGCAAATTTGGTGGCAGTGCTATAGCAGCGCGCTTTACAGGTCAATCGTGGGCAAATTCTCTGGCTTTGGGAGCACTGATGAATACGCGAGGACTGGTGGAGCTGGTTGTCCTAAGTATTGGATACGAACTCGGGATCTTGACCCCTACGATCTTTACCATGATGGTTCTGATGGCTCTGGTGACCACATTTATGACCCGCCCAATGCTATGGTTCATTGAACGCTCTTTCCCCGATAAGGCTTAAAAGGTAACTGAAAGAATATTTAAAGAAACTGATCGTAATATTAATCAAATTGGGGATAACCATATGTCAGAAGATGTGGTCTGGCTGTTCTTTCCTCAATGGCAGGGCTCCGGTGATAGTAATGCCTCTATTTTGGTGAGATCGAGATATATGATCTGCACCTTAAAGAAAATGAGATCCGAATTTTAGTTGATCTTGGGCTCAGCATGAAACAACATTTCTCTGATAAGGCAGGTCTTTTATGCATTCTCTGTGGTCATCTTATGAAGAGCAAAACCCAGATCATCGGCAATTCCAATAAAAAGCTCTTGTTCTTCTTTTTCATGTGCGAAGGCGGTGGGGACCAGGACTGTAAGGATGCCATAGATCCTACCCTCAAAATGCAACCTTCTGACCATTCTGCTCATTTGCACATGCCTGCATGGTAAGGCGCAATCACCACAATTGGGATCAGGTTGATCGATAACTATTATTCCATTGTTTTCGAGTGCTGAGATCATACAGAATGGGTATTTCCCACGTTCCAATTGTTCCCTAATAATTTCCCTTTCGCTTCCGATCCCTGAAGCACTGGGCCTTATGTGATCTTTTTCATCCGCCAGTACTATCCAGGCATCAAGATAGCCAGGAGTTGCTGTCAGATCAGCACAGACTTGCCGAATAAGGACATCCGGATCACTTGCACGGATAATGGATCTGGTGGCTTTCCGGATAGCTAAGAGTACTTTTTTTAGGTGTTGTTCACGTTCTTCAGTCTGTTTATGTTCCGTAACATCCCTGAAGAATGAGAAGAAACCAGGTACCGTCTTCTCTGAGTAAGCTGTAGTTACTTCAATATCCAGTATGTTGCCGTTCTTAGTACGGTGTTTTGTTTCGAAACGGTCCTTTCCTGATTCAATGACCTTGCAGATGTGAGTTGCTGTTTGTTCGTAGCTCTCATTTGCTTCCAGGTCTGAGATATGCATGCCAAGCAGTTCTTCAAGCGTATAGCCACTGAGCATGCAGTATGCTTCATTCGCTTCAAGGATGATCCCATCGAAACTTACGTACAGATAACCATCTAAAGCTGTTCCTGTAATGTCCCTGTATAGTTCTTCATGATTCTGTAATGTACTTTCTACCCTTCTGGCTGCTGTAATATCCATACCAAAAATGGCCAGTCTCTCGACTTTTCCATCTTTGTCGAATATAGGGTATATGGAATTTAACACAGTCGCTCCATAACGTTCATCTTCAAAATATATTGGCCTGCCTTCTGCTATTACCTTACATACCATTTTCCTACGATTTTCCGCAACTTCAGGAGCCAAAAAATCATATGCGTTCTTTCCTTTGAACATTTCCAGATCTGTCTTCAGACGATGAGCTGCAACTTCATTGGCATCAAGGACAATGCCTGAAACGTCGATAAGGATTATAGATTCGGTAGAAGAGTGCAGGATAGACCTTAAGTCCTTTCCACTTTCCTCCAGCAGGCTAATAGCCTGTACAAGTTCAGTGACATCCTGTATCACTCCGATGATCCCGGCTGTTTTTCCGGATGCATCGCTATAAGTGGCGTTATGGAAGATCACTTCTTTTTTTGACCCGTCAGACAGCGTGATTTGCCACTCATATGTTTGTTTACCAGGCGTTTCAAAAAGCTCCCTGTCCATGCTTTCATATTTTTCTGCAAATTCTTTGGGCCAGGTATCGGGCATAGTATTGCCAATTATTTCTTCTCTTGTCTTCCCTATGAACTGTTCAAATGCCTTATTGCAGCCGAGGTATTTCCCGCAAACGTCTTTGTAGAATACAGGCAAAGGGACCGTATCCAGGAAAACTGTTAAGAACTCTGATCGGGATTTTAGTTCAGTACCTGTATATGTATCTCCCAGGACGGTCCTGCAGCTTTCAAGCACTGAGAGTTCGTATTGCATCCCTGACCTTGCTTTATTGTTCATAGGTTCTCTCGGTCCATCTTTCGTATCATGAATAGTTCTCCTTCGGGAGCAAGCATATATCTTAAGACCATGCCTTTCAGGAAATATAAATATATCTGCATATATGCCATATACCCTGATGGTTTGCCGTTCCGCTACAATTGAGGGGTATATTATTAGGAATACTTATTAATATCATCAGGATGAAAAAAGTATGGGGAGTGATATTATAACAAATGGTGACATTATAGAGCTTAATGATGCTAACTGGGAAGAAATGCTGGCAAACCAGGAAAAACCTATGGTGGTCATGTTCTATCTTCCTGCATGTTCTCATTGTAAGCAGATAGAACCGTATTTCCGGGAGTATGCCGCAGAGTTCAGGAATTCCTGTACATTCATCAGGATGAACGGCATGGATAGCCCGGTGACAGCCATGAGGTACGGTGTAAGATCAGCTCCTACGTTCAAGTTCTTCTGCAAAGGAAAAGCCATCAAGGAAGCAGTTGGATTGGTTTATCCCTCGCTGCTTAAAAGCGCCATAAAGGAACTTATTGAACACGGTGATGAATGTGTACTGCATAGTACTCCGATGCCCGATGAGATCTCACCCTATGAGTAATAGCAGATGCTGATCTTCATATATTTCTTTTAGTGAATTTACCCATTTTGTGATCGTATATTACCGGGTCTCCTGTATTCAGCTCAAATTTAGGAATATCCTCGTCTGATATGTTCTCTATATATTTGACCACTGAGCGCAGACTATTTCCATGGGCGACTACTATCACATTTTTCCCCTTTTCAAGGAAAGGCAGTATATTATCCTTAAAATATGGTATTGTCCGTTCATATGTATCTTTCAGACTTTCACCATTTGGAGGTGCGATATCAAAACTTCGCCTCCAGATAAAGACCTGTTCCTCTCCGTAAACCTCACGGGCTTGTTGTTTGTTCTGTCCCTGCAGTTTTCCATAATACCGTTCATTCAATGCTTCACTGGAATATATGGGCATCTCGCTTTCATCTACGCGCATGGGATGAAGGGACCATTCATCCCCTTTTTCATCATCATGCAGGAAAATGCCTGTCTTTTTCTGGTATGATAATATCAGCATCAATGTAGTCTGAGCTCGTGTGAGCTTTGATGTGAAAGCAACGTCAAATTCAAAAGGCTGAAGATATTTTGCACAGTCCATTGCTTCCATGATCCCTTTTTCGCTCAGAGGAACGTCTACCCAGCCCGCGAACCTGTTCTCCAGGTTCCAGCGTGATTCTCCATGTCTGACAAGCACAAGAACACTCATTCCATTTCACCCATAATTGATTGACAGACCTCTGATTTAAACATATTCATAAGACTATGGAACATGAAGTTCACAAGATCAATGAATATAAGTTCCAGATCATTCGCAGCTTAAACAAGGAATTTATAGGTATGAGTCAATCTCTATGGATAAGGAAGTGAGAGCATGACAACACATGGTCGATCGATCATAATCCACACTTCATTAATGCTGGTTTTGGTTTTCACCATGGCTTTATCCGGATGTGTGGATCCCCCGGCACAGAATATGCTTACAGGTACCATATCCTTTGAAGGGCAGAATATTTCATTTTCCAATGCAACAGCATACGTGACAATTAAAGATGCAAGTATTGCAGATACTGCATCCAGGGTGGTAGCTGAACAGACCATTCAAGGTCTTTCCATCACCCAGGGAACAAACAGCACATTTCTGTATGCAGTTGCGACCGGTAAATTGGAACAAGGCAAAGAATATTCACTGTCAGTGCATGTCGATGTAGATGGCAATGGGAACATTTCACAAGCAGATTACATTACAACTCAGCGTTACCCATTGATAGCAGGTTTAAAGACCTTGGATGCAGTGGTGCAGAAAGTCTCAGGAGATGGAGCAATGTTTAAAATATTTACTGGGGAACAAAGTGGCTCTTCAGTGGATCTGAAGACAGGAGAGCCTGTTACAATAAGACTGGAGGAGAACCCAACTACAGGTTATTCATGGAACATGAGTTTTACACCGGGTCTGGAATTAATGAAAGACGAATTCTTTTCATCCGCAGATACAGAACTTGTCGGAGCGGGCGGTGTACATGAATGGACCGTTAAGGCTAACAGTGCAGGACAGTATAATGTTTCCGGAATTTACAAAAGACCATGGGAGGATATCACAGGAGATGAGGATACTTTCAATTTAACATTGAATATAAGTTCATGAACCGGAACTATAAACAATAACCGTAACCTGCAGCATATTACCGTCTACAGGTTCGCTTTCCTTTATTGCTGCAGATGAAGTGTGAACGTAAAAATGCTGCCTTTATCGATCTCGCTTTCCGCCCACACTCTTCTGCCCTGCTAAACAACATGCTCGCAAAAAGTCTGGATCAAAAGTAATCTATTTAATAAGTGATGCTCTTATTTTACAATAGGAGCTACAAATCCCTCTTAGCTCTATTAGCATGTCTTTTTGTTTTCAGAAGAAAGCCAATGTTCAAGGTGAATGAAATGATGGCAAGATCGCTCATAAAATTATTGTGTTTATTTACTGTCCTCCTGCTTATGGCAGGATCTTCTCAGGCATTGACCGGAGCCGGTGGAGGAGAATGGAACTACAGCTCCACTCTATATGTTCAGGATAATTCCGGCGTGGACCTTTCCGGATATCAGATAAATATCTTACTTGACAGTTCTAACTTCGATTTTACCAAAGCCGATCCTCAGGGCAAAGATATAAGGTTCGAGTCTGCTGGAAAACAGCTTAGTCACTGGACAGAGAGCTGGGACCAGGCTGCTGCAACAGCATCGATCTGGGTGAAAGTTCCATCGATCAAAGCTAAAAGCGAGTCCGAAATAAAGATGTATTATGGTAATCCTCTGGCAGAGGATGTGAGCAACGGCGCTTCTACTTTTGAACTTTTTGATGATTTTGGTAATTCCCGCCTTGAATTCACTAAATGGGAATCTCAGACCAACGGAGGAGGGCAACTTGGATTCAGTTCAGGTGCCTGTAATCTTATAGTGCCTGTAAAACATCCAAATGGTTTTTCCGTGATCAAGTCAAAGAAAGACTTTCCGATCAATTCAAGTCTTGTCGTAAAAAGAAAAAAAGTGTCCACTGGTGAAGATACCAGAGGTCCTGTCCTGCAACAGGGTTTTGTGGACCCTCAAAGTGAGACAAAGAACTGGATACTCATGCAGACAGAACAGAACAATGAAGCTTTTGTCACATGGACCATGAAGAATAACAAAGCCAATCTTAGATATAATCCCTGGGACCTGTCCGATGTGAATGTCCAGAATAATGTCTGGTACATCTCTGAAACTGCCTGGTATCAGGAAGGCGAAGAGACCAATAAAGTGGCATGGTTCAAGAATGGGGTCAGGGATCCAAGAATGGATGTGGTTTCCACTGAGGAGAAACCTTACGTTCCCGGAACTAAAATGAAAGTGTTCCTGAAATCCAATACTTATGTCGAGGGTTCACCCAACACTGGATATATGTCTATGGACTATCTTTTTGTCCGTAAGTATACTTCACAGGAGCCAACTGTAAGTTTCTCAGCGATACAAACCGAAGAGCAGCCTGCAGAGATCATTGAAGAGGTCAGGATACCTGAATTGGTCCTTCCCGAAGGAAAAGTGTTGTCTATAAGGTATTTTGATGTGGAGGACTATGATGATACTATCCTCAGCCGGTTCAATGCAACAGGTGTGAACATGGTCTTCCTGAGGACAACAGGAGATTCTATCTGGAAATCTGAAAGGTTCATCAAGACCGCACATGAAAATGACATAAAGGTGTATGCTATGCTGTTCATTCCCGAAGGGACAAATGCCACATCAGGGAAAGACCAGCTGCTATCTACCGTGACCGCTATCCTGGATTATAACACAAAGTCCCTGTCTGATTTTGATGGTATAGATATTACACTAGACCCATGTACAGAGGACACTGAACAGGCGTGCCAGGATAATATGTTGCTTCTAGAAGAAGTAAGGAGAACGACTACTGACAGAATACCTCTGGCAGTGGATATACCTGCATCTTATGATATGGCAGACTTCACCAAGTTCTCAGATAACGTGGACCTCTTTGTGTTCCTTGCCTATGATGCTGAGGACCAGCTCGATTCCACCAATGCCGTTGCAGATGCTCTGGCTCCGAAGATGGGAGAGGCAAGGGGTGCTGATAGCAAAGCAATGATAGATCTGATGGTCTCTCATCTGCCTGCCGAAAATGCAACCACATCCGAACTCGTAGGAAGCCTCTATGATTACTACAGCAATGATCCTGCCTTTACAGGTATTGTCATGACGCTAGAGAGCGATCACTCTCAGATGATCTCCATTACCGAAGAAGGGTCAGCACAAGAAGAACCGGAGAGTAAGGGTATTCCAGGGTTTGGATTTTTGTCTGTGGTCCTGGGATTTGTCTTAGTGTCCCATTTAAAAAAGGCAAAAAGATAAAAAACAAAGTTAAAAAGAGGCTTAAGCCTCTTCTCCTTTTTTATTTTCTATTAGCTGCACTGCAATTTCCCTGAGCTTGAACTTCTGGACCTTGCCGCTTGCTGTAAGGGGGTATTCCTTGACAAAGAATATGTGCTTTGGAACTTTGTACCTGGCGATCTTGGTGCGTGCATAGTCCTGGATGTCCTCTTCCGTAAGCTGTGCTCCATCGTTGAGCATGATAAAAGCACCTACTATCTCCCCATATTTTGTGTCAGGGATACCCACTACCTGTGCATCCTTCACGCCATCGATCGTATACAGGAATTCCTCTATCTCTCTTGGATAGATATTCTCACCACCGCGGATGATCATATCCTTTATGCGGCCCGTGATCCGGTAGTAGCCGTTCTCATCACATGTACCCAGATCTCCGCTATGCAGCCAGCCATTTTTATCGATCGCTTTTTTTGTTTCTTCAGGCATTTTATAGTAGCCTTTCATCACATTATAGCCGCGGCAGCATATCTCTCCTATGGTGTTAGGAGGTAGCGGCTCATATGTTTCCGGGTCCAGCACTGCAGCTTCCACATGAGGGAAAACTGTCCCTACAGTCGCTACTCTCAGCTCTATTGGATCATCGGTTGTGGTCTGGGTAATTCCGGGAGACGATTCCGTCAGACCATACACAATTGTAATTTCCTTGCAGTTCATTTCATTTATTACCCTTTTCATGGAATCGATAGGGCAGGTTGAACCAGCCATTATTCCCGTACGCAGGGAAGAAAGATCGAACATCTTGAACATCGGATGAGTGTATTCGGCGATGAACATCGTGGGAACTCCATACAAAGCCGTACATTTTTCTTTCTGAACAGCCGCCAGTACCATAAGAGGATCATAGAGCTCGAGCATCACGAGAGTTGCTCCATGGGTAAGGACAGCCATTACTCCCAGCACGATCCCAAAGCAGTGGAATAGCGGTACCGGGAGGCATAAACGGTCCTTAGAGGTAAACTTCTGCCGATCTCCAATCGAAAGACCATTGTTCAGGATATTTCTATGTGTCAGCATGACACCTTTTGGGAAACCTGTTGTACCTGACGTGTACTGCATGTTCACTACATCATTGCAGTCAAGTGACTGTTTGATCCTTTGAAAATTCTCCTCATCTCCATGTTTTCCGAGCAGCATGATCTCAGCACTGTTATACATGCCCCGGTGTTTCTCCTGGCCAATGAATATAACGCTCTTAAGGAACGGGAACCTCTCACTGCGCAGTTTGCCACGCTGCTGTGTTTTAAGCTCAGGCACGAGTTCGTACATGATGTCTATATAGCTCACATCCCTGAAACCATCGATGATCGCCAGAGCTTTCATGTCGGACTGCTTTATGACATATTCCACTTCGTGGCTCTTGTATGCGGTGTTGACCGTAACGAGCACGGCTCCGATCTTGGCAGTGGCGAACATGAAGGTCAGCCAGTCAGGGACATTTTTAGCCCATATTCCTACATGATCGCCTTTTCCAATGCCTATAGCCAGCAATCCCTTGGCCAATGTGTTCACACGCTCATCGAATTCCTTGTAGGTGAACCTCAGATCCCTGTCAGGATATACCATGAATTCTCTGTCTGGATCAGTAGCCACCACATTCTCTAAAACCGCTCCTAAGGTATCTTCTATAAATGGCATATCATATCCCCTTCACTCTAAACATTTTCTTTCACTTCTCGTCCTCGGTGACCAGATGTTCCTGGAGCTTTTTCCTGATGTCGTCAGGTATCGGAACAGATCTCTTGTTCAGGAAATCATAGTGAACTGTCACAGCCTGCCCTTTTGCTTTCAGCCCTCCTCTTTGCCAGGCTTCCTGACCTATGGTGAAAGAAGAATTACCGATCCTTACAATGAACGTATGGATCTCCACGTCCTCACCATAGTACATTTGTCCAATGTAATCGAACTCGGTCCTTGCAAGGATAAGCTTCCATTTCTCATAGCTTAGGTCAAGGTCGGGAGTAAAGAAACGGAAGACAGGATTACGAGCTTGTTCAAACCATTCAGAGATAGCGATATTGTTAATGTGTCTCAGACCATCCGCATCTCCGAACCTTGGGGTGACTGTTGTTGTGAACATCTGAACTACCTTCTTTAGAGGGGAGTATACACTACTGCAAGGATCTGTGCCTCCTGCTCCCCTGCTGCATGCACATGATGAGGGACCACAGAATCATAATAGATGCTATCTCCCACGTTGAGGGTGTACTGTTCTTTTCCGTACATGATCTCTATCTGGCCTTTGAGCACATAGATGAACTCTTCTCCTTCATGCGCTGAGAGATTGATCTCTGCACATCCGAGGGGGTGGACATCTATAAGGAAAGGTTCCATATGCCGATCTAATTTGTTAGATGCCAGGGATGAGAATTCCAGTATGCTTCTCTGGGGGGTTTTGCAATTGCCAGAGAACCTTACGATCTGTTCGGACCTTCCGGCCCTTGCAATTACAGGTGTGTTCTGTGTTGCATCATCAAGGAAAGTACCCAGACGCACTCCAAGTGCACGGGCTATTTGTAAAAGGGGTGTCAATGAGGGTATAAGGGCACCATTCTCAAGCTGTTGTATAAGTTCCACACTGCTGTGACTTGCTTCTGCCAGCTCTCCGACTGACATTTCCCGTGCTTCGCGCAACTGACGGATCTTGTTACCGACTAGGTTCTTCTCTGACATGTTCCTACCTCTTCTTGTTAGACTGTACTGGTTTGAAAGCATACGCAATGGTGAGTTAAAAAATTATCCATTTAAACAGCGTTTGCAGGGCTTTAATCAAAATAAATAAGTTGAAAAAGAGCAATCCCAGGGCGCCGATGGACATGCCTGCTATCAGGTATTAACTGTATATCTTGAAAGTTGTGAGTCCTGTATCCTCTATGTAACATGCAGGAAAATTGTTTGAAAATATGGATACCAGAAGAATAGTTCTTATAATGGCATATATCCCCAGTGTGGAATATGCCTTTAGCTCTTTTTTCATTATCATTGGAGCAATAAGGAAAGTGGCTGCCTCCAGATACCTTGTACCGATCCACAATTGAGTAGGGAGATCAGCATCTTGTGCGGGAAATACTTCTATGCCCTTGTATGCCAGTGCATGGAAGAGTTCAATGATCGCGATGAACAAATAAGATATTCCGAGAAAAAGCATGTAATTGTTCCGAGTGGTTTTTCTGGAGAACCAAGTGATCATAAAAAGCATCACGGCTATAATTATGATGGTCATCTCAACAAGAGTGTGGAACAACAGGTAGCTCTACAAGCTGACAAAATACAGGGCTGTGATGACGATCAAACTGACAATGGCCTCTGAACCTGTAAGGAGGTTCCATTCAGTTCTCAAGCAGAACCTCCACATTTAAGATGTTCGATCTTCTCACTTCCTTTTTAGAAACATTGGTTAGGTCTATTATATAGATATATTCACCTGAAACAGGTACATACTTAGCGAAATATTGTACAACAGAGGATTTAGAAAAACCTGTTATTTGACAATTATTTTATATAGCGCATGTAATGATCGATCAAAACAGAGTTTTGTTATCGGAACCCTAAAAAAATGTTTTCTATTTCTTGCATCCGTTGGTCCCATCTGGAAAAGGCTGAGTTTCCGATTAACGGTCTCTCTGTCGAATAATCGGGGTCAAACTGTATAATGAGCTGTGATGTTCAGAAGTCTGATAAGAAATTAACAGACAAATTAATTTTCATCAAATTATCATACATTTCTGCTGCAATTGATATTCAGTATATGTTATAATCAGTAAATCAAAAGCTCTAAATATAATAATATCATTATATAAGTTGAAATATATTTTCATAAACAATTGTTAGTTCCTCATAAGGACTGGTGATATAAATGCAAACCAAGTTAAACAAACAGATAAAATGTGGAATAATTTTACTACTTCTGGTAATGGTTTCCGGAGTAGGTGCAGCTGATGAGATCAATATAGATTTTGTCAGCAAGCTGGGCGGAGGTATTACCGGCGTTGCGATATCAGGCAACTATGCCTATGTCGGACAGGGTCAGGACCTTGTTGTGATGGATATCACTAATACTGCCAGACCGACAAAGGTAACAGCCGTTACCACTGATGGTATTGTGGAAGATATTGTAATATCAGATACCACTGCCTATGTAGCAGACAACACTGGTGGTTTTTTGATATTCGACCTCACTGATCCTTCTTCCCCAGCCCTCATTGGCAAATTCACTCAACCGGGTAATGTGATGGGTGTTGCTGTTTTAGACAATTATGCATACCTGAGCTGTGCCAGCCAGGGCCTTTACATCGTAGATATCACAAGTCCTTCATTATCTATGACCCGTACAGGTCGTTATGACACAGCCGGAGATGCACAGGGTGTCGATGTATCAGGCAACTATGCCTATGTAGCAGATGGATCGAACCTGACAGTGGTCAATGTAGGTACCCCTGCTTCCCCGACATTTGCAGGTAGTCTCGTAACCACCGGTGCAATAGATGTCACTGTTGCAGGCAACTACGCATATGTTTCATGTGGTTCTGCTGGTGTTGTGATCGCGAATATCAGCACTCCAACATCTGTTACTTCTGCAGGTACCCTCGACACTGCCGGATACACACAGAACATCGCAGTTTCAGACAATTTATGCTTCATAGCTGATGGTACCAATGGTCTTGTGATCTTAAATGTCATTAATCCTGCTTCACCATCTCTAGTAAGCACCCGTGCTATTGCTGGTCATTCCTATGATGTGGTAGTGGCAGACGATATTGCCTATGTAGCTTCTGGTTACAGCGGTTTTACTATTGTGAATGTCAGCAATCCTGCTTCTCCAACTAATATAGGCACTTACAATTGGGCAGGTTATGCACGTGATGTTGCTTTCTCGAACGATAAGGCCTATGTTGCCTTTGGTCACGGTGGTCTTATAACAGTGGATGCTGCAGATCCTTCTTCTCTTAACATAAAAAGCAGATTTACGACAACTACTTTTTGTTCCGGTGTGACAACATCAGGCAATTATGTCTATTTAGCTGCAGGTGAAGGCGGTTTGGTTGTATTTGATGCCTCAGTTCTTTCACCTTCAACAGGCACATCACAGCTTGTCAGTGACAGGGAAGAAATAGGTGACTTTGCTTATGATGTTGCCGTTGCAGGCAATCATGCCTATGTAGCAGCTAATGAAATGGGTCTTGTTATATTTGATGTCACTACCAAGACCAACATACGCCGCGTAGGTACATGTAACACCAACGGTCGTTCAGAGGATGTTGTTGTTTCAGGTAATTACGCCTACGTAGCCGACGGTACTAATGGTCTTGCGATCATAGATGTCAGCGATCCTGCCTCACCTGCTGTTGTAGGCGGCTATGATACACCTGGGTATTCATATGGTATCGCTGTTGCAGGCAATTATGTCTATCTGGCCGATGGAACCACTGGTCTTTTGATCTTCGATGTAACTAATGCTTCTGCACCAGTGCTCATAAGCACATATGACACTGCTGGATCTGCAACCACGGTTGCTGTACAGGGAAATTACGCCTTTGTGGCTGATGATACTCGTGGAGTTGTTGTTCTGAATGTATCAAACGTTTCTTCAGTGACTCCTGCAGGCGGTTTTAACACGGCAGGTACTTCATATGGTGTTGCTGTTTCAGGCAAAGATTTATATGTAGCCGATCATGGCAACGGTCTAGTTATTTTAAGGTTGCAGCCTGAAGTGGTCAATGACAGTGTAGGTGTTTATAACAACGAGGGTACGTGGGCTCTGTGGAGTGAAACGTTCAACTATGCAGATATAGTTGGATTCGGCTGGGCAAACACTCAACCTATTGTGGGTGACTGGGACGGAGACGGCTTTAAAGAGGTCGGTATCTACAACACTGCCGGAAATAATTTCCTGATCCAGAATGAAACCAACGAGGAAGGCTATGATCTCCTTGGTCTTGGCTGGCCTGGTGTAACCCCTGTCGTAGGTGACTGGAATGGTGACGGTGCTGAGGAAGTCGGTGTATATGACAATGCAGGTACATGGGCTCTGTGGAACACGACTACCAATAGCGCTGATGCTGTTGATATTGTTGGATTCGGTTGGGCAAACACCTTGCCGGTCGTAGGTGACTGGAATGGCGATGGATCCACAGATCTTGGTATCTACAACACTGCTGGAAACAATTTCATTATTCAGGG
Organism: Methanomethylovorans sp. PtaU1.Bin093; assembly: GCF_002067275.1. Taxonomy (GTDB): domain Archaea; phylum Halobacteriota; class Methanosarcinia; order Methanosarcinales; family Methanosarcinaceae; genus Methanomethylovorans. The sequence goes on from NZ_MVQX01000089.1 coordinate 17,119, forward strand.
CACATCCGGTCCACAAGTTATCGGTCTTGGCTGGCTTGGTGTGACACCTGTCGTAGGTGACTGGAATGGCAATGGTACTGAAGAAGTAGGTGTTTACGACAATGCTGGTACCTGGGCCCTCTGGAACCCGGGAACTAACTCTGCGAATATCGCTGGGTTCGGCTGGGCAAACACCAGGCCGGTTGTAGGTGACTGGGACGGAGACAGCACAACAGAACTTGGTATATACAATACAGCAGGCCACAATTTCCTGATCCAGACTGACTCAGGATATGAGATCATAGGTCTTGGCTGGACAGGCGTGACCCCGGTTGTAGGTGCCTGGACATGATCTCCTTTTTTAAAAGGAGTCACTGATGAACAGCACAAAAATTAGAGAACTATGATGTGCTTTTGCACAAATGTAGAAGTTTAAGCAGGAAATAAACTTCTACATATTTTTTACTAGTGTGTCTTTACAGTTCGGTTTGTGTTCTATTCATGTATCATATCTGATCTGACCTTTACTGGTACATATTTTGTTCATTAACGTAAACAGAACTGGTTATTTCATATTTTGTATTTATGATCAACAATGATGCATATAAGTTTCATTGACATTATTAGGTGGCTGCACATTACCTTCAATGATTTTCTCTTCTTTTTTTAATCTTTAGAGAGATGTTCTTCCTATTCTCCTCGATCCTTCATTGCTGTAAATCTCATCATTATGATTATAAACATATTTAATATATTAACAAAGTATAAATATGCGAATATCTGATCTCTCTTTGTCTTACAACAAAAAGACAAAGCTTCAGAAGAGCAAAGAAGGTTGTGTGATTCAGATAAAAACGATGATATGCAAGGTGATTAAAATGCGAATGTTGATTGCATTGATGGTCTTGATAGCTTTAACTACAAGTGCTCAGGCTTGCTGGCCTCCTGCAAATCCCTCTGAGAACTCTGGTAACGATGCTGAACCTGTAAAAGTAGTAGAACCTGTTGAGGATGAACAGGACAATGCTACAAGTGAGGAGCAGGGATCTGATGGATCCAATGACACTGATGGTTCAGAAGAAGTAGAAGTAGTTGCTCCTGTTGTGGACACAGTCGACCAGGCTGTCACTGAGGAGCCTGAAGTTGTGGAGACACCAACTTCAGAGACCGTAACAGAAAGCGAGACCCACAGATCAAGTGGATATGGTGAGGCCCGCATACTAGAGATCAGTGCTACTGCTGTCCAGCCAAAGGATGCAGGAAGCAGACCGATAAATAACGAGCCAGTCAGTGTGACTTCTGGTACAAATGTCACTGTAGAGCAGATTACCGAAGTAAACACAGATGGAAATGCGGACAATAACAATAGTTCCTATGTAGCAGGAGCTGCGCTGGCATTGGTAGCTATGATCGCAGGTGCTGTCTACTACTTCAGGAAGTAACTATGATACACAGCAGGTACCAGAAAAAAGCCAGGTACCTGTTTATCTGTTTATTTCTCTAAGATCAAGAGGAAAAGTATACAAAATTACGAGGAACAGATCTTGAGGAAAAAACGGTGATATAACTGATACTAAAGACGATCAAATTAGGTGTATATGGTTGCGTGATACTTGCTGCAGCAATTTATGCCCAGTTCGACAATAGATGGCCAACAGTTTTTATTTATTAATATTAAAAGCGAAAAACCTTTGGTATCTAATTGCATCAGCTTTTTTGACTTTGGTCAAATAGACCGAACAATTGGAGGTATTTCTTTTCAATTACTTCCCACGAATAATTCTTTTTCACATATTTTCTTCCATTATCTTCTATCTTTGATCTCAGGTGATCATTAGAGCATAAGAATCTAAAGCATTCCCTGAACTCTTCGTAGTTCTGGTACCACAGGCCTGCATTGCTTCTGAGGCAATGTCCTTTTAACACGTCACATTCACCATTGACCAATACTGCTGTTCCGCTGGCCATTGCTTCCAAGGTGACCAGCGATAAGCTTTCATAAGGCGAGGGCATGATCAGAAATTGTGCCCCACCCAGTAAAGAATACTTTTCTTCTTCGGAGATAAAACCAAGGTATTTTATTTTATCGTGCTTTGGTATCTCTATTGCATCCAGACCTGCAAGTACAAGGGTGGGAATATCCGGAAACTCTTTCAGTAATCTCTGATAGTATTCGAATAATTGATAACAACCTTTTGATCCTTCGATCCTGCCAATATATAGCACATATTGCTTATTTTGCAGTTCTTCATTTTCAGTACGAAGTATGCTTTTCGGTACCTCGATACCGCACCCTGCTATATCAGATGCTTTACCTTTACTGATACCGACTTTTCTTTCAACCAGCTTTTTCTCTTCAGGTGTGCAATATATAATTCCATTTGCTCTTTCAAAGATCTCCTTTGTTGTGGTAAGGTCAAGAGCAGGGTCATTTTCAGCAAAAGGAACGACTAGTGACTTGTTTGTGACTTCCTTTATCCCATAATATGTCGGATAGTATCGGAATGTAAAAAAAACAAAGCAATCATAGTTATCCCTGTTATGAGAAATGTACTGCACCAGTTCGGGACAATTTGGTCCCTGTTCGTTTATCCATGAGAGCTCATCGTTTACGGTATGTGCAGAGTAATAGACAGTTTCCTGTATCTTTGTATGTTTATTTGGATTTCTTTTTGCTGCGTTCCTGAACCTATGTATACGAACCCCATTCAGTATATCAAGACCTTCAGGATATTCATTTTTCCAGAAGTGATAATCTGCTGCACAGGTAGTAAGGATCTCGATCTCATGGTATTGTCTCATTCTCTCGGCTACCAGCCTTGTGAAGTATTCGGCACCTCCTACAATATCTTGTCCATACCTTTGGACAACAAAAGCGATCTTCAAGTTTAAGAGATCTCCTTCAATTTTGCAATTATGGATGCTGCGATCCTATCCCATGAATATCTGGATTCAACAAGGTTCCTTGCGTTTAGCCTTAACATGTTTCGTAGTGTTTCCGTGTTCATCAGTTCGATTATTTTTTCACTCATCTGATCTTCGGTACATATCAGGGCATGTTTACCACTTTCGATATCCAGACCTCTTGCACCTGTAAGAGTGCTGATGGTGGGGATGCCTGCGCTCATGTAATCCAGCATCTTTAAATTCGTTCCCGAGCCGCTGAACATGGGATTTATGGCCAGGTCTGCCAGTTTATAAAGCTCATATTTCTCATCTTCATCGACAACACCGAAAGCCAGGACATTTTTCGGGATTTTGTCATATTCGTGTATATAATAATGTTTTATACTTCCGATAACTAAAAAGATACAGTCCGATAATTTACTGGTGATCTCATCCAGAATGAACTTCAAAGCCTCCAAATTCGGGGGATGCCAGCTGCCAATAAATAGAATAGTGTGGTGATCAGCGAGTCCAACTTCTTTTTTCAGCTGCTTCTTTTCTTCCAGGCCTATAAGTTCAATTTTTGATGTATCTACTCCATTAGGAGTTACAAGGATCTTATTTGGGGCAATACCATATAAGAGCATCAGATGTTCCTTATCCTCATCAGAGGTTGTAAAAACAAGGTCCGATCTTTCAGCCGCTTCTTTCTCAATGTCGAATACCTTTTGAGAGTAACGGATACCTGCGTAGTCCTTTTTAAGAAGGTATTCTACATTGTGTGATTCATATACGATGATCTTTTCATTCAGATCGATCCAGTTTTTCATCACAAAAAGGTATGGGTGTGAGAATATAACTATGTCGGCATCATCAGCCAACTTTTTTACTTTTTCAATGTAGTTCTCAGATCTTTCAACAAGATCTATCATAAGGACATCATATAGGTTCAAACCGGTCTTTCCTTCTATTTCCCACTGACATCTTGCATGTTCGATGCTCTGTGGAATACATATTTGTGTCAGTCCGTTCTTCAAGATGAGTTTCTGCTCCTCCTTATCATTTTCAAGTATGGAGCAAATGGTCACATCAAATTTCTTTGCAAGTCTGGAATATATATTATATAGCCTTTGCTGGCCTCCCCCTCTTGGCGGATAACAGGAGTAAGTAGCCAATACAAGGACCTTCTTTTTTCTCTGGGATCGGGTATCCCTTTCTCCTATTAGTTTAGCTACAAAGTTACTCCATGAGATCTTTTTCACTTTTTCATTTGCAAGAAGGCCCATTTTTCTGGCCTCTTCCACATGTTCAACGAAATAATTTATTTTATCTGCGATATGTTTAGGATCAGGATCGACTATGAACCCGGTTTTTGAATCTGACACAAATTCCAGGGGACCCCCACTGTCAAATGCTGTTATAACAGGTTTTGCACTCATCATTCCTTCAATGGTGATGTAACCATAGTCTTCATCCTGAGGAACGAACAGGATGACAAGAGCATTTGCATATAGGTCGACCAGTCCATTTTCTGTAACGAACCCCAGGAATTCTATCCTTGCATCACCCTGAGCCAGTTCCATGAGCCTGGTCTTTTCGGGTCCCTCACCTGCGATCTTTAACTTGATGTTATGTGGAACAAATTTCATCGCCTCGATCAGTATGTCTATGCGCTTTGGGCTGTCCAGCCTGCTTGCAGTGAAAAGGTATTCAAAGCCACGACATTCGAAATCCTCTATCTTTGAAGGTGGATATATGACCTTGACCCGTGCAGAAGGCGGAAAGTAATCTTGCCGTCTTTTTACATTCTCTGAAATTGAAAAATATTCTCTGATATTCTCATATGACAATGCCCAATGATCAAGAAAATGGATTATCTTTCTTATGAACGGTCCTGGAAATGTGAATAATTCTTTAGCGTAATTATCCTGTTCTGCTCTCAGCTGGAATAGTTTATGGAACAGGTCTTCTACGTTCTTGTCCTTTCTGATCCGGATCTCAGTGATGTCAAGGATCTCTTTAACAAGGCCGGTCCTGTGTTGATAGGGCACCTCAGGATCATCATTACACACATGATATGTATCGTACAGTCCCCTTAAAGGATGGACCATATATACTATGTGGTTACGATGTCTGACCATCCATGAAGGATATTTTGTGGAAATGATCATATCGAAATGCGATAGGTCCAATTGATAGAATTTATAATAAGATTCAACCAGATCCCAGAAGGTATTCTCTTTAGTTGTCAGTTTTATGAGTTCGCATTGGTGTGAAGTATAATTGTTTATGGCATCCTGCATACCACTTAACAGCAGTTCAGCTCCTCCGATAGTGAAAGGCACAGGACTTGGTGCAACGATTGCAATCTTCATATTATACCTCTTACTGATCTTTATCCGTATTTGCAGAACCCATTTCTACATAGCATCAATTTTCAGGCATATTGATGTTATCATCCGATAAGACATGAGAATTCAAAATAATATTTATCCAGATGCTTTAGCAACGTATATGAATATCCCAAGACCTCTTCCTCACCTTTAGCATTTAACTCATCCTTGCAAAGACAATTCTGTAGAAACCTGTCAATAGGTAACACTTTCTTTATATAAAGGTTTGGTGAATATTACCTCTAGTGTCTTTTTCTCTCTAATATCGATTTACATCCAATAAAAAATGATTACGGACAACAGATCCCGGGTTCAAAAGCGGATCACTTTGATCATCTTTCATTCCCGATCTCTCTGTTCCTTTTCACAAGTTGAATGTAATTTTGCTGTAACTGCAGATGATGTGTTATGAGCCCGCACAGAGGCGATACATCAGGAACTTTTCCGAGTTCCAGCATCCTTTCTCCTCTGCATCCGAAGGAATGCCACCGACTTTCACAATCCGTACTTCACTTCAAGGCCAAGTATTTCCCTTGCACCCATGGCAATGTCCCTGGCAATTTCAGCACAACCAATAGCAGCGCTCCATCTGTCAAGTACATGGCTCTGCACACCAAGGTGCTGTTCTATCTTTTTAACAACATATGGTATCTCAGCTACTGAACCTTCTATAAATACAATTCCATGTACACCGTAATCCTTCAATAGCACCTGTATGCTGGCTATTTCCATGGCAGCAAAGAGCGCCAGGGTATCAAGCGCCAGTAAGGCCTGTGGTTCTTTCCTGTCTGCAGCATCAATTAACTCTTGCCTGTCAGAATAACCTGCTCTTTTGAGCACACCGGTATTTGTGAATGCCTCATTAGCGCTTTTCTGTCCCTTATCAACTTCGCGGATCGCTCTCACATCCAACGGCCCATGGCGTAGGCCGGGTGCAAATATGCAGGCATCTATGGCCCCTATTATCCTTCCCTGTGCTACCCCCAGGGTAACAGTGTTCGAACTGATGTCAGATAGCACAAAATCCTGAGATCCCTGACAAAAGGCGTGGTATGCAATACCTATCTTTTCGGGGCTGGTGGAATGAGAAAATATATTCATTCTGGGATCAGTGTTACTGCCTTCGTGGATTCCCGGTATCACTACCGCAGGTATGCCGGAATTAAGTATGGCATCAAATACCTTTGACCCACCTCCTGTTTTCTGACCGGCGCCTTCTATACTCTGGACACCTCTGTGTTGCACAGTGTGGATATCTTCTATAGCAGTGATGCCATCACCCATGGAATAGGTGACTGCTATAAGCCCTATATCTTCTTTGCCAACACCGAAACTCTTTTCAAGGGCACTTATGATCTGCTCCCCTGACATGGCCGCTGCATCTGTGCGTAATATTTCCAGATTCACAGGTTCATGTGTTCCTTCGAACAACGCAGTGAATCTCATTGCTGTCGTACCATGGTCCACTCCGACATAGATCATTCTACTCTTGCTCCGCTCAATTGGTATGTTCCTCTATCATCTGGTTCAGTTCATTCATTATGCGCTCTCCGCCTTGTAGATCTCCCACGGTCGTGATTATCCTCAGTTCCTGGGAAGACGTGCCATGGGAGATCAAGAGCCTCAGGTTGCCTCTGTCATCCGGTCGCAGTACTTTACCAATGATAAGACCACCAGGATTGCTCTTTCCTCTCACAGTGATCACTGAAGGAACTATCTTCTTAACTTCTGTATGAAGGCTTATGAGCCGCACAAGTTTTTTGCCGTGCCTGCCCCCAATTATTGTCGTATGGGAGCCCCCGATCTTATTGTGGGGTTGCGCGACAGTAGAACACTGCCTGATGTCCTCTTTCATCTCATGGGAATTCTAACAGGTGCTATAAATGCGTAGTGGTTTTTGTTCCAAATAACCAGATCAGGAAGTCTAAAAAAGAAACAGGATATCAGATATCTTCTATATCCCGCATATCTACCAACTTAATGCTATTTCTTTCCAGAGCATTGATCGCAGATCTTATATCGTTGACCCTCAGGATGAGCAGCGCTTTTTCTGTCTTTGTGACAAAAGCATAGGCATAATCTATATTGATGTTCTCCTTGCCCAGCACATCAGCTATCTTAGCAAGCCCTCCGGGCACATCTTCCATCTCTACGCCAAGCACATTCGTTTCTGAGACCGTGAAACCTGTCTCATGCAATACCTCATGCGCCAGGTCTGGCTTGTCCACAACCATTCTTATGATCCCGAAGTCACCAGCTTCGGCTATGGTGAAAGCCCGGATGTTCACTCCTGCATCCCTGAACTTATCTGCGATGTTTGCAAGCCTTCCAGGCTTGTTCTCCGAAAACAGTGATATCTGTTTTATTATCTTGTTTTCCATAGGACCACCATCTGTTCAATTATTCAATGCGGTATCAGTTGTTATAATTTCCTGTTGTCGATGACCTTCTTGGATTTTCCCATAGACCTTGGAAGACTTCCATGATCCACAAGTTCGACCTTCACTGCAAGGTTCAATACTTTATGCAAAGCTGAAGCCACTTTCTCTTCAAGCTTTATTATATCGTTCACCTTGTCGCTGAAGGCAGCGTCGGTCATTTCTATCTGCACGGTCATCACATCAAGCTCGTTAACTCTGTCCACGATGATCTGGAAGTGTTCTCCTACTTCCGGAATGTTCATGAGCACGGACTCTATCTGTCCCGGGAAAACATTGATACCTCTTATGATCAGCATATCGTCCACACGGCCAAGTATCCGCATGATACGCGGATGTGTCCTGCCACATCTGCATGGCTCCTTGTTGAGCACAGTGTTATCTCCGACACGATATCTTATGAGCGGCAATGCTTCCTTGGCAAGGGTGGTGATCACGAGCTCTCCCCTTTCCCCGTCAGGTAAAGGTTCCCCGGTCTTAGGGTCAATTACTTCTATCAGGAACTGGTCTGCCCAGATATGGATACCATCCTGATAGGTACACTCGGTGAAAAGAGGGCCACTTAGTTCCGAAGTCCCAAATACGTCATAAGCTTTGATACCCGTGATCTCTTCGATCCTTGCACGCATTTGTTGCGACCACGGTTCGGCTCCGAATATACCGATCTTAAGTTTGGTGTCATCCTTCAGGCTTATTCCCATGCTCTTTGCCACTTCTGTCATGAAGAGGAAATAGGATGGCGTACATGCCATAGTCGTAGTACCCAGGTCTTTCATAAGCTCTATCTGCTTTTCTGTGTTACCGGAACTTGTGGGCAATACCGTAGAGCCTACTTCTTCAGCACCATAATGCAGGCCGAGCCCTCCGGTGAACAGGCCGTAACCATAGCTTACCTGAATAATATCTCCCCTTCCTACACCTATGGAAGTCATGGCTCTTGCAAGCGAGGTTGCCCACTCGTGGATGTCATTCTTTGTATATCCGACAACAGTGGGTTTTCCTGTTGTGCCTGAAGATACGTGGAAACGGGCAAGCTGTTCATTGGGTACGCAGAACATCCCGGTGGGATAAGTGTCCCTCAGGTCCTTTTTATATGTAAATGGCAATTTAGTGACATCTGCAAGGGTCTTGATGTCTTCGGGTCTTATTCCTGCTTCTTCGAACCTCTTTCTGTAAAAGTCAGAATGCTCGTAAACGTATCTCACTATACTTTTCAGTTTCTCTTCCTGTAATTTGTTTAGCTCCTCAAGGGGCATTCTTTCGATAAGAGGATTCCAGTATTCTATCATATATTCGCCTCTGTTCATGGAATATGGATATCAGAAGGATTCGCAGATGGATGGGTTGGGTTTATTTTCCAGTATCATTCTGACACGCTCCTTACATTCGTTCAGTACTTCGTTCATATCTGCCACTACATCTATTCCGGCTGCTCCTGCATGCCCTCCGCCCGTGCCTTCATACCTGGAACTTATCTCTTCCATGATCTTTCCCAGGTTGACCCCGGCATTGACAGCTTCCCTTTTGGCACGGCCGCTCACCCGGATCGTGTCATCCCTTTCAGTACCAATGAAAGCTACATCTGCACCGATGTTCAGGAACATAGAGGATGCTGCACCACCAAAGGAGTTAACATGTGAACAAACCACCAGCCAATCATCTATTCTCTCTATCGTGGCTCTGGAGGCACACTTAAGCATTGCTATCCTCATGGATATATCCTGGGGGGTTGCAGCCATCATTTCCAGCACATCTGCGTATTCTACTCCACTAGTAATGACTATTTCCGCAACGTTACGGAAAGTTTCGGCCGTTGCATGCTTAAAATGCCCGGTGTCTGTTACTATGCCCGTAAGCAGACCGAGTGCTGTGCGCCGCATGATCGGTGCATCCATACATTTGAGGATCTCAAAAACTATCTCAGCTGTGGATGTAGCGTTACGGTGCAGGTAGAACTCAGCATTCTCTGTAAGGGCGGTTGTGGAATGATGATCTATCACGCAATACTTCCCAAGCTTGATATCATTGAGCTGGGAACTGGTGGAAGTATCTACCACCAGAGTGATATCGTATTCAGAAGGATCAGGTTTATCAATAGCATCTATTCCCAGCTTATCGATAAGTAGTGCAGCCATCTTATTACAGCCATCTACAAGCCCGACTGTTCCACCAAGTGCTTCGGCAAGTGCAAAGGCGCTGCTAACTGCATCCGGGTCGGCGTTCCGGTGACATAGATATAATATCTTATTGAAGTCCAGAAGGCGGTTATAGAATTCTATTTCATCAACCTGCATCGAAACCTCTACTCATCACTTAATAAAGTAGTATGAGCATTAAAGCAGAGAGAGGGAGGGGGAAAGGGCAGAGCACTTATTGTGCCTGCTGGCCCATTGACTGCTGTATTTGTTCCTGCAGTTGAGTAAAGCGTTTTGAAATGCGTTCTTCCTGTCTTGAGATAGATTGGACCCTTAAAGATAATGTTTCTATTTTTTCTTTAAGCTTGGAAATAGTTTCCTGCTTTTCAGATCTTATCTGCAGGTCACCTACCGTCCTGTATATTACCGCATCATCCGGAAGTTTTTCAAGTTCCTCAAGAGCAAGTTCAGATTCTTTCTGCAGAGTTTCCATCTGGGATCTCTGAATGGAAAGTGATTGCGCTTGTTGTTGAACCTGCTGCAACTGAGCGATCTGGTTCTGTACTTGAGGGGGTATTTGCGTACTCATGTGGTTTCACCTGAATCTGAATTAACCTTAAATGATTTTAATGTTTCTCTAATTGGACTGCAGTTCCATGCTGGTATGCCCAAGCACTTCATATGCTACCTGTATCAGGCGTAACCAGGTGTTCATTGTGGAACGCAGGGAGACCAGGTCTGATGCGATCACTTTCAATATAAGTCTATCTTCCAGCACTTGCAGAGATATTTCTGATCTCTCAGTGACCGTTGTTCCTATCTCGGGCATCAGGGACCTATATATGAGAAGTGCCCTGTCTGTTTCAAAGACCGATTCTGCAGTTGCTTCCAATGGATCACTTACCGGATAGTTCTGATGTTCAACCTGAAAAGTTCCTGGCCTTCATACATAAAATCGAGTTGATCATCTGATATGTTGAGAACCAGGGGAGAAGAAGGCGCATCAACTAGTTCTATTGCAAGTATCTTCGCCAGAACAGGTGCAATATCGGCATGCCCGGTTGCTACAGGTGCTATTTTAGGAGATACCTTTTTCTGAAGCTTCTTTACAGCAGTTACACTTATCCGAATAGAAAGCAGTTCCCGACCATCCGGCGTATAGAAGATCAGACTTCCGGGATTCCCGTGGTATTCTCCTATTATCAATAATGGTCCATGAGCATCTTCTACCAGGGAAAGCACTTCTTTCATTCCCATCTTGCCACGGTTGATACTCTCACAATGAAAAAAAGAGGCAAGGTCTTTGCAAAGAGCCCTGGTATTTATTGAAGGTTTGCGAGAAGAAGTAATTAACATACTTCTACTCGGCCTTTATTCTTTTGATAGAGGTAGGCCTTTCTTTGACAAGTATACGATGTCCGCAATAGTCGCAGCGTATACCGAGAGCCCTATAATTTATCTCTACCACTTTTTTGCAACGTGTGCACTTGTATCCCATAGTTGTTATCACTCACTCCAGGATCTCTGTCGCCTTCTTTACAGAGCGGGCAACTGTAAGGCCTACAGGTGTCTGAGGCAGGAATGTGCCGCCGGCAAAAGTATAGCCGCATTTTTTACACTGCCAGATGCCTGTTCCTATTCTCCTTACGGTCGGACGTGCACATTTTGCACAGGTGTGGGGCATATGCATCTTTTCTTCAAGATCGGCAACCAGTTTGCGATCTTTCCTACCATATCTCACACCAAATCTCCCTGCAGATCTGGTCACACGTCCTTTCCTTGAATATTTCTTTGCCATGAGCATTCTCCTTGATCTTCAGTATACTGAAATTAACTTTTTATATCAATGACCATTTGCCCTCAGATGTTCAGCAGGTATTTTTCTCTGATCTCTTCAGCTTTAGCACATGCCATGTCCACTGCTTTCAACAATTGTTCCTGTGTCAGCATGCCTTCTCCTGTTTTCTGCATCGCAGAGATCGCACCGTTCTGGTTGGATGATATGGTCAATTTTGAATCTGCTACAGTTTCCTCTGCAAGTCCCGGATCTACCATCAATTCCCCGCCTATGTCCACCAGTGTAACGCCTATAGGCATATCTCTGATCGGCATCATCATATCCTCTCCCTTGCCTTCCCTTTCAGCAGGGACCTTTGAGGTCATGAGGGCAGCGATCGCACCAAGACATGATGCATCCTGAAGATTGCCATCGTCATTCAGTACATGCACATCTATGAATACGATCCAGACTTCTTCTCCTTCCGTAATACATAACTTATTTAAATCAATTGCGCCTGATTCCCGGATCCCTCTGTCGGTGACCCTTGCCATCTCGATAGCACCTTCTTTCGGGGGTCCTGCCTCGAAGTCCGGTGAAGCAAGCGGGTTCATCTCCAGATTTGTGATGATGACACCTTCATCAGGTGAATCAGAAAATGGGGCTCCTACCTGCAGTTTGACCCCTACCAGTACCTGGGTCTCTCCTATACACACTTTTGCAGAACCTTCTGCCTTATCAATGACATTTGTCTGCACGGTAATTCTTCGATACTCGTCGAATGAGCGTCCATCATCCCTTTTCCCTTTGAGCATCAGGTTGTAGATGTAATCCTTCTTAAGTGAGGCCATTACTTCACTGCTCATATCTTTCACCTACCTTCTCTGCTTCAGGATCCTCAGTTTCATCTGTTTTTGACCCTTCGCCTTCAGTAAATTCTGTGAAATCCTCTCCGGATGTTTCATCAGCAGGCTCAGATATATCTGTTTTAACTACGATCACTTCGATGCCTTCTTCATCTTCAAACTCAGATGTTTCAAAATCCTCTTCTATCAGTTCGATCTCGTTCTGGATATCCTCGGCTTTTTCTTCAGCAACTTCTACCAGGCTTTCTACGACCTCTTCATGAGATGCGAACTTCTTTTTCAAGGCTTCCTTTTGGATCTCGAGGATCTGTCTGCAGCCTTCTGTTGCCATTTCCAGTGCTTTTTTGAATTCTTCCTTTGTAAGATTTCCATCCATCTGCAGAAGGGATATCTCTCCGTCCTGGGTCATGGCAATGGGAAGGTCTGCGTTCCCGTAATTGTCCTCATCCTTGTTCAAATCCAGCACCAGCTGTCCATCAACTTTACCTACAGCACATGCCGATATGAGCCCCTTCATCGGAATACCGGCGTCAGCAAGAGCGATGGATGCAGCGTTAATTGCTGCTGTCCTGGTGCCTGCATCCGCCTGCAATACCTCTGCAAAAACATCTATTACTGCACTGGGATAATATTTTGTCATTATGATAGGGGCAAAAGCATCCCTGCTAACTTTTGAGATCTCAATGCTTCTTCGGCTTGGTCCGGGTCTTGCCCTGTCCTCAACTGAAAAAGCTGCCATATTATACCTGTATCTCACTATGGCCTCATCAGGTTTCTGCATCCTGCGGGGATGCAGCTCCCTAGGACCATATACTGCTGCCAGTATCTTGTTCTTACCCCACTCTAAATAACATGAACCGTCAGCCCTTGATAAGACACCTATCTCGATGGTCATGGGCCTGATCTCATCAACTGCCCGTCCATCCAGGCGCAGGCCATTCTCATCAATGAACTTCTCAGGTTTATTAGCCATAATACATTCTCCAATATATACTAAATCTATTTTCTGATCATGTGCAGAACATACAGTAAACTTTCAGTTTTCCTCTGTATCCAGTAGCTGATCTACCTTTCTGCTGGTCTCGTCAACTTTCTCCGGGTCTTCACTGTATTCCTCATCTGCAGAATTTATATCTTCCACAACCTCTCCCTGCTCGATATCAGTGTCTCCAGCTTCTTCATACACGGTTGTATCGTCGGTTTTCTCTTCTACCTGAAGGAATCGGCTGATCTTGTCTGTCAGGCCGGAAGTATGGGATTCACGGATGATCATATCAATAGCTTCTGAAAGCTTATCCATATTCTCGTCTTTACCATTTATCCATATCCTTCCGTTCTGCCCCACGAATATCTCGCAGCCAGTTTCCTTCTTTAACATGGAGACCATGGAACCGTTATGCCCTATGACGCGGGGAACTTTCGTGGAAGGCACTTCAAGCAGTCTGCCCCCTTTGATCTTTCTTAATCCCTTCTCTCGAAGGGTGAGTTCTATCTTCATGGAGGCATCAACATCTTTTATTCTGAGGATAGCACAATCTCCTATGTCAAAGATCTCCCTCATCATGGATGATTCCACCCTCCGGGGGTACTCTGATACATGCAACAGGCCATCATAAGGAGACCCAATATCAAAGATCCAGTTTGAAGAGGTTGTCTCAAAAACAGTACCTATGACAAAATCCTTTCTGGAAGGAATGTACTTCCCAGAAAATGGAATAACAGATATCTTATTCTTTATGTTAGCTACTCCATAAAGGAGGGAATATACTTTTCCCTCCTTTACATAGGTTCCGGAGCCCGAATCATTCGTATTATCGGAAAGAAGTTGACCCGGAACTACAATTTCTCTATCCATTATCTAGCCTCTTATAAAAGTTTAGTTTCAGCATCACCCTTGGTAAGGTGGTTCACAAGACCATAAAAATCGTTCTGCATTCCAGCCGGCATTTTCACAACACCTACCCATGAACCATCTTGCTGCCATTGTTCCTTGACCAAGGTCCCAAACCTGGCAATCTCCCCATATGATTTTGGAGCGTATACCGCTGGTACTTTGACTGCTATTTGTACTTCTTCAAAGCGTATAGGTATGATCGGGCGGATGGCCTTCATCACGATCATCACTTGTTCATCTACGGGTTTGAATGGGTCAATATGGACCTTTGCCTCTTCCATGGCCTTCTCTATTCTCGAAGGAGGGTGAGGAGCTTTGGTTTGTGGATTTATTGCATTCTGTGCGATCGTACTGATTATGCGCTTTGTCTTCTCGTCAAGGATATGCTTTCTCTGCTCCTTGGTTAACTGCAGTTCTCCATGTAAAATGATCTCCTTTGCAATGATCAGGGAATCCAGTGTGCCAAAGATATTCTGAAGATCGGATTCAGATGCATGTTCCCCCTGTCCAGCATCAGAAAAAATGGATTCGACCGCAATGATCTCTTCGATATTTACTTCATCCCCTTTTTTCAGTGCCAGTGCTCCCTCAGGCTCAACAAAGACCTCATAGTGATTTTTGCCTTTCTTAAGTCTTGCAATAACGCATTCATCAAGAGATACCATTTTATATCCCCCACATTCATACACGAAGTATTTTTATATAACTTTATGTCATTCGAGTCTTTCACTCACCGGCAGCCCCATTGTCGGGAACGGAACCGGCATCCTCTTTTACTTCCTTTTTCTGTTCTTCAAGGACCTTCGAAACATATTGCTGGACTTCTTCTTCTGCAAGCTTGCGGAATGTACGGTCCTGTAGTGTAACTACTCCCACTTCCAGTGTTGCAGCATCGATCTTTCCTTCGGTGGACTTGTATAAGGCGGTCATGCCAAGCAGAATTGCTTCATCAATGCCCAGATCCCCGCGGTACTCCGCTTCGAAAACTTCCATGAAGGTGTTCCTGCCCGCACCGATGGCCGTGGCCTTATATTCCAGCAAGGCACCACTTGGATCACTTTCAAATAGTCTTGGTCTGGTGTCATCCACTCCTGCTATTAAGAGCGCAGTACCATAAGGCCTGACCCCTCCAAACTGAGTGTAGTTCTGTTTGTGATCGCAGATCTTCTTTGCAAGCACTTCAACACCTATGTTCTCATCATAGGATACTTTGTTGATCTGTGCTTCAACTCTGGCTCTGTCGACCAGTGAGCGGGCATCGGCCACCAGCCCGGAAGTAGCAACACCTATGTGGCTGTCTATCTGGAAGATCTTCTCTATGGATTCAGCTTCAATTAGTCTGCTGGTAATTCTTTTATCCACAAGAAGTACAACGCCTTCCTTTGCCTTGATGCCTGCGGCAGTTGTTCCTCTCTTCACGGCTTCCCTAGCATATTCCACCTGAAAGAGCCTTCCATCCGGACTGAATACTGTGATTGCACGATCATAACCCATCTGTGGCGTCATTTGCATATCTAATCATCTCCTATGTTAACAAACTATCTATTCTTCGGCTCTGTTCTATGAACATTGTTATTACTTATATATTAATGTGCTCGGGTTCTGATATTGCTGCACACTTATATACTTTTGTGTTGCACCCTTCACAGTACCCGATATGCCCAGTACATGCACTATTGCACGCTGTCCACCAATAGTTGTTATTGTGGCAAGCGCTGCACGAGATCTTTCTTCCATCCTGTGGGAACAGCGCAGTATCCCTTTCTGGTTTCCAAAATCAAGCAATCTAACTCCACATTCGCTGGAACCTATATCACCATACAGTGACCCTATAGCAGAGAAGATCTCACGTAAAAGTTCTTCTCTGGATACTTCGCGTTCCGTAATTATCTCTATTGCAAGATAACGTTTTCTTTGTCTTAAGCTGGAAGGAAGTGTTTTCAACAGAATTCCTCCTGCCTTTCAGGAGGGACCTGTTCCTCTATGAGTTCCACACCATCCATAATAAAGCCATGGGTCTTTCTTTTCGTTCTAAGGATAGCAGCAGGTATAGCGGTCATGGCATTTATTGCTTCTTCCTTTGTCATTCCGAACAAACTTGACAATGCAATGAGCTCTCTTGGTCCCCGTATATCATAGATGGACCGTGCACCACTGGTCAGTACCATGTGCACATCGAACTTCCTTGCAAGCATAAGGCGCTGCTCAAGTTCTGAGACCGCATGCAATCTTTTCCCGCCTCGGTATCTTATCAGGGATCCAACATCGAACTCGATGGCAATACCTCTGTCAGCAGCAGATCTTGCGATCACGTGGTCCAAGCCGCCATCCTTGATACCAAAAGGCAAAGATAATATGTTCACATTTGCAGCTTCAACTGCTGAACGGTTCAGTTTATCCGTTCCTCCCTCTACCATCACAAAATCGACTTTTTTAGCGCAGTGGCTGATCTGGGAGTGGAGTTTAGAAGGATTCTCTTCATGTATCTCCACTCCATGTACAAGATCAAAAAAAGAATTACGAGGGCCAGTATATGATATCAGTGATTTGCTATTTGGTACCTGTGCTATTCCTACACCTTTAAAACCAAAATGTGTAGCAATTGAGAGGAATCTTTCCATTGCCTGGTCATCTTCAGGCAGGTAACGGATGCAAAGATCATAATACCTTTCAACCAAACAACTCCTCCACTATCTTCCCTGCCATTTCCCTGTTCTTTGGATATGTTTCTATCTTCACTTTAGCAGTTATAGCATCAGAGGACGAAACAATTTTCACACGGCCCATGTAAGCTTCTTGTTTATCGAACCTCAGGTGGAATACCTGGTCATCATCAAGCCTGTCGGGCATTTCATTCCGAAGGATCGCAATATCTTCCAATGTCATATTATTGTGGACGAACTCTGAGAAGGCCATTGTATCATGCTTACGGGTAAGCTGTGTGCTGAAGATAGTTATTGGATTTCCATAGTGTCCTTCAGCTTCAATAGTATCGACTACCTCTGAAAACGAATCCGGGCCTTTATCCCTAAAAGAGTTCTTTAAAAACAGACCCAGGGCATCCATGACCCTGGACCTTTCTTCTGTCGAGTGAGCTATCACTCGCAAATTTATATGATGGATCACTTGCCCCTGTTCATGTTAGACCTGATACTGGGCCGGTTCTTCTCGGTTCCTGTACCACGTTTACCCATGCCTCTGCCCTTTACACCGGCACTTGTCTTTCCACGGAAAGCACGCCCCTTCTGGCTGCTGTTGCAGATCCAATTAAGATTGTTGTCGCTCTTGATCACGGGGTGGCTGGGATCCACAAGGATCACTTCGTACCACTTGCCTTTTCCATCCTCGCCTACCCAGTAGGAGTTAAGGACTTCCATGTTCGGGTATTTTCTGGATGCACGCTCTTCAGCAATTCTCTGGATACTTTTACCCGCAGTGGTCTTGTTCTTACCCATGTTGTGGCTGCGCCTTCCGCGGACATATCTTTGATTTCTGCGGCTTCCTCTTCTTACTTTCGCACGCACCACTATTATCCCCTGTTTAGCCTTGTATCCAAGGGACCTTGCACGGTCTATACGGGTAGGCCTTCTGATCTTTACAATGGAACCCTGTTCTCTCCATTCCTGAAGTCTTTCCCACCTAAGGTCCTTGACATAAGTTTCATCAGGGTTCTTCCAAGCATCTCTTATATATCCATAAAAAGATTTTGACAATATGTTCACCTTGTTTCATTTTCAGTTTCACGGTTCAACCCATTTTGGGTCACATTCCCACGGGATCGCTCCCGAATGAAACGAAACTACTACGCACATGATATGATTTAAATGTTTTTGCCAAATGCCTTTTAGATCATACTTCCAATCCTTATGTCATATTTAATTTTCTGGCCGCTGGTCCAGATAAGCTGAGGCATTCTTCAGAGTTTCGGTCATAGTAGATATATTTTGCATTATCTTCTCAATATATGCTATATTCTCTGTTTCAGTTTCCTGTTCGAGAAGAACCTGTGCATAATCCTGTATCTCGGTAACCGGACCCATCAGGTCCTGGTTGAGCACGCCAGTGAACCTATCTCTCATTTCACTCAAATTCAGCAACAGGTCATCTTTCATCCTGAGTTCAGTGATGTCTTTTCCGGAACATATCAATGCCTCTATATTTCCATCACTGTCATAGATAGGGGACTCGCTCCAGCTAACAATTATTGTCCCTCCGTCCTTTTTAAGGATCTTTCTCTCAAATAAGTGTGGAGTTTCGATCTTCTTCGTTATGATGTCTCTGAATTTTTCTTTTTCCTTCTCTCTTTCTTCCTGTAAGACCAGCACATCGAACATATTCTGGCCAATAAGTTCAAACTCATCATACCCGAGGGCTTCATTTCCTGTACGGTTAATAAGATTTATCTTTTGCTCGCGATCCACTACAAGCATTAGCACTCCGGCCACATCGATACACTGGTATGCATAATTACGTTCAGCAAGTATCCGGTCCTGAAGATGTTTTATTCGCGTGAGGGATTTTACACGGGTCACAAGTTCGAGCCTATTTACGGGCTTACTTAGGAATTCGTCTGCACCTGACTCAAGGCCTTTGATCTTCTCATCCTTGCCTGAAAGCGCTGTTACCATTATAATAGGTAGGAATTGTGTCTCTACCGACGTCTTCAAGACCTTGCAGACCTCATATCCGTTCATATCGGGCATCATTACGTCAAGTATTATTACCGAAGGCTTTTCGGATCTGGCTTTCTCAAGAGCCTCCTTTCCATTATATGCTCTGATTATTTCATAATCTGTCTTGAGATAAAGTTCCATGAGATCTACGATAGCCGGCTCATCATCAACTACTAATACCCTGTCAAGATCTGATCCTATCATGGTAACCTCTCATAAATCTGTTATTCAGGGAAGCATGTATAGTTATTTTGGATTTTCTATTATCAAATATAACGTTCCCTTTGGAGTATATATATTTGTGTGTCATTTTTTCAAAGACCTTAATATCGTCTATGTCTTTTGACACGCGATTCCCAAACATGCTATTGCCCATCCTTCAAACATCTTTTCCCTCATAAAGTACATATATATATATTTCAATAAGTAAATAAGTATCGTATTACCTAAAAGTTCGGAAGTAGTAAATACCTTTTGCCGGACATGTCATGTATCTGCCAAACTGCTACTTTTATAAAAAATGGGGTTGGTGAGATTTGAACTCACGATCGACGGGTCTCTCCGAACAAATGCTTCTCAGCATCCTGAGCACATATCAGTGCTCCAACGGCTCCTCACTGATAAGCCCCGTCGGACATATCTCAGTAGACCCGTTGTTCATCATCTATCCGCTGGAGCCCGTCGCCATGCCGGGCTAGGCCACAACCCCAGATAGGTTAATCCCCTGAATACATCTTATCACTGATATATCTATCGGTAATTGCTTTCGGATCAATGGGTATTTCCTGTGATCTTATCAGGGGGTCAATACTCTGCTTATTTGGCCAACTGTATGCGACAGTATAAAAAAGTTGTATGCATGCATTTCTAAATACTTTTAAATAATATTAATTCTTAGTATAAGTGGGTTAGGAAGAGAAAGTAAAAGTTGCATTAGAAATCTTATGTTCTAAAAGAACTGCAAAGAACTCTGTCTTCAGAATTGAGCGTCAATACACTTGCTCTTTCCTATCTACCACAATTTATGGAGAGAATATTGTGGCACTTGCCAGCAACAAAAACGTATGTTCCATTGAGGACCAACCCTTTAAGAGTGGATCTCTTAAAAACAATCTGAGTACGAAAGTCAAAATATGCAATTTTTGCCGAACACCTATGAAAAATTAGGTAGGCAAAAATGAACACTTATTTATAGGTGCAATGCATAACGTTTTTTTTGTGATTATATGGAAAACGATGAAAAACACATTTTTACGATGGAAGAGATTGCGACTGATGCGGCTTTTAAGAAATATATCGGAAAATCCAATACCTCCAAATCCACTAAAGAAGCTTATAAATATGCTTTGGCACGATGGTCTACACATGTTCAGATGATGCCTGACGATGCTCTTAAAAAGGCAAAAGAAGAACAGATGACTATTTTCGATGTGAACGACCGGACTCTCGATACTCAGTTATCAGAATTTTCAAATTCATTGAAAGATTTGTCGAGT
>NZ_MVQX01000090.1 GCF_002067275.1 Methanomethylovorans sp. PtaU1.Bin093
CTTGTCGTAAACTCCTCGTTCCTGAAGAACTCTATCTCAAATCCGTTCTCAACCAGCAGGAACACAAGTTCCTTTTCTGTAAAATGATGAGAGATGTAGGCTTTATCGCCTGTTTTCTGATCATAGGCAATGATGGAACCTTCCTCTTTTGTCAATGGCAGATCATTGATATAGCGTTCCCGATATATCTTTGAGTGCCATGTCTGTGCGAAATCCGCAAGATAGAGATAGCCTCCAGGTTTCAGTACCCTGCACGCTTCCCGGATAATAATATTGCGTTCCTCTTTTGTAACAACGGTAGTAAGGAAGGCCTGCATTATGGCAATGTCAAATGTTCCATTGGCAAAAGGAAGCAGCGAAGCATCCGCCTGCAGAAAAAAGGGATCCCTTAGATGTTCCTTTTCTTTTGAGGATAAGTCTGCCTGCCTCAAAGCTTCCTGGTTGATATCCACTCCAGTAACATCAAAACCAGCAGATGCAAGCTTATCACAGACATCACCGCAGGCACATCCAATGTCAAGCACCCTGTCACCGGGAATTGCGTATTCATAGAATACTTGTTGCAGTTTCACTGTGGCAGGGATAGCTTTGGCTTTTGTGTGCTTCCAGTAATCAGCGATATCCATAAACAATAATTGTAAGGCAATGAATAAAAGGGATGTCGCCGGATAATAAAACGCCGGTGAAAAGAACCCACATTTTTAATATAGGATGTACGCTTTTGTAACCCTTATATACCATATACCTAAAGATATTGAATTTCATATACAGAGGAACTTACAATGATCACAAAGGAAGAGGTCGAACATGTGGGATGGCTGGCCCGCATTGAGATCCATGAAAGCGAGGCACAGGATTATGCGGAAAAACTGAATGCTGTGCTTGACTACTTCGGTCAGCTGGACGAGGTGGACACTGAGAACGTGCCTCCCACCTATCATGTGGCGGATATAGTGAACGTGTTCAGGGAAGATGTGGTAAGACCATCCATGCCACAGGAAGAAGTGCTCGCCAATACCGGGAAAAAACAGGAAGGCAACTTCTTAGCCCCGAGGATCATGTGAGGAATGGACATGGCAGGATGGGCAAATATTTCACAGTTAAAGGAAAAAATAGCACAGGGATCCGCTGAGGAGGTTACAGCATCCTACCTCGAAAGGATAAAGAAGAGCAGGACCAACGCTTACACAACAGTGTGGGAAGGAGCTGTCGAGAAAGCCAGAGAAATAGATGAGCAGGGACATAACGGACCGCTTGCAGGTATCCCCATAGCTATCAAGGACAATATTTCCACTAGAGGCATATCCACCACATGCTCCTCAAAGATATTGCAGGGATATGTACCGCCCTATGACGCACATATAGTAGAAAGGCTCAAGGACGCAGGAGCTATCATCCTGGGCAAGACCAACATGGATGAGTTCGCTATGGGCACATCCACCGAATCCAGCTGCTATGGGCCCACCCTCAATCCCTGGGACATGGAACGTGTGCCAGGTGGCTCATCGGGTGGCAGCGCTGCTGTGGTGGCTGCCGGGGAAGCCCCCCTATCCGTTGGTTCGGATACCGGAGGATCAGTGAGATGTCCTGCAGCCTTCTGTGGTGTGGTGGGTCTCAAACCCACATACGGAACGATATCCAGGTATGGCCTCATCTCCTACGCCAACTCTCTGGAACAGATCGGACCTCTGGCAACATGTGTTTCCGACATCGCTGCCCTTATGGACGTTATAGGAGGACATGATGCAAGGGACAGCACTTCAGTAAAGACCGAAAGCGTGTACAAAGATGCGCTTGTTGACGATGTTTCCGGCCTGAGGATCGGCGTCCCTGCCGAATACTTCGGAGCAGGCATCGATCCGGCAGTTGAGAACTCCGTGTGGGATGCCATCCAGCTCTTTGAGGAATTAGGCGCATCATGGGAACAGGTATCCCTGCCCCATACATCGTATGCACTTGCTGCCTACTATATCATTGCCATGAGCGAAGCATCCTCTAACCTCGCCAGGTTCGATGGCACACGATACGGTTACAGGAAAGAAGGAGAGAACTGGCATGTTATGGCTTCCCGCACACGTGCGGAAGGCTTCGGTGCCGAGGTCAAGCGCAGGATACTGCTGGGAACGTATGCCCTCTCCGCAGGATATCACGATAAATACTACCTGAAAGCCCTGAAGGTTAGAACACTTGTAAAGCAGGACTTTGAACAGGCATTCAGGGAATTCGACTGCCTGATGACGCCTACCATGCCCACTCCTGCCTTTAAGCTGAGAGAGAAAGTAGAAGACCCGCTTGCATTATATCTGGCCGATGTCAACACTGTGCCCATCAACCTTGCAGGTGTGCCTTCCATATCTCTGCCATGCGGCTTTACGGATGGCCTGCCCATCGGGCTGCAGATAATCGGTAAACACTTCGATGAGGCGACGGTGCTCAGGGCTGCCTACAGCTTCGAGCAGAACACTGAACATCACACCAGAAGACCTGCGGAGGTGGCATGATGGTATACGAGAACCCCGATGGAGTAAAGATCGGACTTGAGATCCACGTACAGTTGAACAAGCTTAATACAAAGCTGTTCTGTGGCTGTTCCACTGATTACCACAATGCTGAGCCTAACACACACGTCTGCCCTGTCTGCCTTGGCCTGCCTGGTTCCCTCCCTGTGCTCAACAAGAGAGCAGTGGAATTCGCTATGAAAGTAGGGCTTGCCCTTAATTGCAATATCGTTGAGCAGACCCAGTTCCACAGGAAGAACTATTACTATCCCGACCTGCCTAAGGGTTTCCAGACAACACAGTACGACTACCCTATTGCAAGCCGTGGTAAAGTGGTCATTGATGGCGAGGACGGAGAACGCATAATAAGGATCACACGGGCACATATGGAGGAAGACCCCGGAAAGCTCTTGCATATGGGGAGCATCGAGAAGTCCAAAGGTACACTTATCAACTACAACCGTTCCGGAATGGCACTTATCGAAATAGTCACTGAACCCGACATGAGAAGTCCGAAAGAGGCAAGGCGGTTCCTCGATAAACTCCGCAGCATCCTGGAATATCTGGATGTGTTCAACGGTGACCTGGAAGGCGCCATGAGAGTGGATGCCAATATATCCGTTATGGGGGGAGACCGCGTAGAGGTCAAGAACATATCTTCACATAAAGGTGTGGAAAAGGCCGCTTTGTACGAGATCATGCGCCAGAAGAACTTTGTGCGCCGTGGCGGCAAGGTCGTGCTGGAAACCAGACACTTCGACGAACAGAGAGGTGTCACCCTCTCCATGCGCAGCAAAGAAGAGGAACATGATTACCGCTATTTCCCGGAGCCTGACCTGGTTCCCATGCGTGTGGCCGACCGGGTTCCTGAGGTCATAAAAACACTGCCTGAACTGCCTGATGCTAAGCGTGAACGTTTCACAAGCCAGTACGGAATGGCAGATATGCATGCCAAGGCCCTTACATCTGACATAAAGGTAGCCAATTTCTACGAGCACGTAGCCTTGAAGGTGGACCCGGGAGCAGCTGCTGTGTGGATAGCTGACGTCCTGAAGGGTGAACTGAACTACCGGGACATCAGTGTGGATGCCTTCAAGGTCGAAGACATGGCAGAGATCATAGAACTCGTAACCGGAAATAAGATCACTGAGAGAAGCGGTGTTGAGATCATCAGGACGATCCTGGACAATGGAGGCACTCCTGCAGCCGTTGTGAAGGAAAAAGGGCTTATAAAAGTGGAAGACGATATCGTCACAAAGGCGGTTACCGAGGCTCTCGCAGAAAATCCGGAAGCTCTGCAGGACTACCTTGGAGGCAAGGAGAAGTCGCTGAACTTCCTTGTGGGTCAGGTCATGAAGAAAACCGCTGGCAGGTCCGATGCAAGGACCACAAGGGAAATGTTACTGGAAAGAATAAGCGAGCTGCCTCCAAAGTGAGCAGCCTGTCCAAAACAATTATATGTCTTAAACTTCATGTAACCAGCCTACTATTTGGATCATTTATTCCATATCATCAAGGTGAATTAACATGGCAAGATTCCCAGAAGCAGAAAACAGGATACTTAACAAAAAGATATGTATGAAATGTAATGCCCGCAACGCTTCACGTGCAGACAGGTGCAGGAAATGCGGAAGCAAGGCACTACGTCCCAAGTCCAAGGAAGCAAAGGGTGGCTGATCCGGTCCATGCAAGTGGAAAAGTACCTGAACGAGATCGCAGAGCGCGAAGGTACAGTTCACTTGACACTTATCGACCCTGCATCCCAATCTCCTGAAAAAGCTGCAGCTATGGCTCTTGCAGCAAAGGAAGGAGGCACGGATGCAATAATGATAGGAGGGTCAACCGGAGCTGGAGGTTTGCTCCTTGACCAGACTATTCTAAAGATCAAAGAAGTAACAGACCTGCCGATCATTCTCTTTCCGGGCAGTGCCGCGGGCGTGAGTGCGCATGCCGATGCCATATTCTTCATGAGCCTGCTCAACTCGAGGGATGTAAATTATATTACAAGCAACCAGGCCATGGGTGCCCCGCTTGTGTATAAAAGCGGCATTGAAGCCATCTCCATGGCATATATAATCATTGAACCAGGCGGAACAGTGGGATGGGTAGGTGATGCAAGACTTATTCCAAAGAACAAGCCTGAAATAGCTGTTGCCTATTCACTTGCAGGTAAATACCTGGGCATGCACTACACATACCTGGAAACTGGCTCCGGCGCAGATGGTCCTGCAACCCCGCAGATGATCGCTGCTGTCAAGCATGCACTGGGGAACAACATGCTTATTGTGGGAGGAGGTATAAGGGACTCAGAAACAGCACGTAAATGCGCACAGGCTGGTGCTGATATGATCGTTACGGGTACGGTCGTGGAAGAGACTTCTGACGTTACTGGCAAGATCCTGGAACTTGTATCTGCCATAAAAAAATAATACAATAATCCATCTTTCCTTTTTTATGGTTTCTGGAATCACGTATGGAGAGGATATCTTATGCTTAAGGTAGAAGGTCTTGCGAAGGACTATAATGTACTGGATGAACGGAAGAGAGTACTCGAAGGGATCAGTTTTACCGCGAATGATGGGGAGATCCTGGGCATAACGGGAAAAAGCGGAAGCGGTAAAAGCACACTCCTGCGAATACTCCGGGGTGTTGAGAGCTTTGATGAAGGGGTTATCGAGCTTGAAGGGAAACAGTTCTTTCCGGATTCCGATAAAGATGATATAAAGGATCTTATGCAGAAAACTGCTATCCATCTGCAGCGTAATTTCGGGCTATGGAACGGACCTGCCATAGAGAACATCATCCGCAGGGTCAATTCCAGAAGAGAGGGACATGAAGGATTACCTGAGAGCGATTCACCATTTTACGATGAGATATACGAAGAGTCTATGGAATACCTTAAGGTTGTAGGCCTTGAGCACAAAGCACTGCATGTGACAAGCGCTCTTAGCGGTGGAGAGAAGCAGAGACTTATCCTCGCACGCCAGCTCGCTGCAAAACCAAAACTATTACTGCTTGATGAACCCGTGACCATGACAGGGCCGGGCACAAAACAGGAAGTCCTGGACGTTATAAAGAAAGTGAAGAAGGAGCTCAACATCCCTATAATAGTAGTGTCCCATTTGCCGGAGCTGCATATGTATATCGCCGACCGGCTCATATACCTGGAAGATGGTCACATAATAGAAGAAGGAAAGACAGAAGCAGTACTGAAGCATTTCCTCAAGGACATGCAGCCACAGGTAGAAATCACCCCGTTAGAGAAAAGGGAAACAGTTATCAAAATTAAGGATATCAACAAGCGCCTGGCACTTATAAGAGTAGGAGAGGTACTGAACTTCAAAGGCCTGTCACTTGACATCCACAGAGGAGAAATCGTATCCCTTATAGGACAATCTGGAGCAGGGAAAACTACCCTGCTTAAGATGATCGAAGGGCTTATATCACCCACTTCCGGGGAGATACTGTACCTGCATGACGGAGAATGGCTGGATATCACACATTTCAATTCCAGAAGGATGGAACTGAGAAAAAAGATAAGCATAATGCATCAGGAGTTCACTCTTTCTCCGCATTCGACCATAGGTCAGCAGATCGGGTTCAGGATGAGGATCAAAGGACCTGGGTCCCTGGAATACGCCCGTGAAAAAGCAAAGGAGCTGAAAGTGTCCGAAGAAGTACTGGATATACTCTATGCATTACCTGATCTGGAAGAGGAAGAGAAGGACAAGATCATGCGGCAGATGCAAATAGCACCTGATATATACGGTAAACTTTTCCCTAAGGTCACCTTTGAAGATGTGAAGGAACACGCAACAAAGATATTTGAATCCCTTGATCTGCCTCTGGACATACTTTACAAAACACCTTACCAGATAAGCGGCGGAGAACATGTACGGGCATACATAGCTCTTGCACTTACCACACGTCCGGAAATACTCATGCTCGATGAACCATTCGGTGATCTGGATCCGGTAACATTAAGAGATGTTACAAATGCCCTCAAAAGAATAAACAAAGAATTTGGCACTACGATAATCATTGTAAGCCATCACATGGATTTCGTGAAAGAAGTATCTCACAGAGCAGTCCTGATAGATGATGCAAAAGTGGTGAACGATGGCGATCCGGTAGAAGTGTCAAATCAGCTTATAGAAATGAGCCATGCCAGTTACCTGGAAAGAACAATGGAATCCCTTATTGCCGAAAAATGAGACTTTTCTAGAACAATGCTCTTTTTATTTTTTGTATCCGTAAGCGATGACTATGTTCATCCATATATTGTACAAAGATATTTATTTTATCAGAATACAACTCTTAATGAGGTGAAATAGTATGAAAGATACTCTGAAAAAAGTGGGACTTTTTGGAATCGGCCTGTGGGCCCTTACAGAAGATAAGATCAACGAGCTTTCAAAGGAACTTATAGAAAGTGGGGAGATGAACAAGGAGGAAGGGAAAAAGTTCGTCAAAGAGGTTCTCGAAGAACAGAAAAAACAGAAAGAAGATATTGAAAAGAAGATCAATTCAAAGGTCCAGGAAACTTTCAAGCGTGCTGAAGTCGTGAAGAAGGACGATCTGAAAGTTCTGAAGGAACAGATCCAACAACTGCAGGATAAACTTGATGAGCTGATCGGCGAGAAAAAGGCAGAGGCTAAAGAAAAAGATACCAAAAAGGAACAGGAAGAATAAATCTTCCTTGTGCCCATATATGTTAGGAGTGTTGGTGAGGGGATCGTGAGCAATAATAGAACACAGAGCTTTTTCCTGAATTTGCTGAAAGCTATAAACCGTCTACGATACCGTGATCTGGACATCAGTTCGAACAATGTAACTGTGAATTGGGAACATATACCCCAGTTACCCCGGGTAGGGGATACCCTTACTATTACAGGTAGCACCACCCCTGAAGCCAAGGTAAGGGTTAAGGTATCTTTTGAAAAGAAGGTTCCCGTCACAGATGGGAAGTACGAGTACAACATGGACAAAGTAGAGATACCTGATGGTCCGAACCATTTTACCATAAAGGCCCGTAAAGCCAAGGACCTCAATTTCAGCGTGAAGATGTTCATTACCTTCACAAGGACATTTGAAGCTAACAGTGATGAAGCCATTTACTCAGAAGAGAACGTGCCTTCAGGGAACTACGATATTTCAATCCACGGCCAGGCAAAGGAAGGGGAGAAAGAAGTAACCATCTACCTTGAAGCTGTGGAGGTCATAGATACGGACAATGAAGGAAAGTTCACATATAATTACAATACTGCGGCTTTGCCTCCCGGCGATTTCACTGTGCTTGTGGGAGATTCAGACAGAACTATAAGTCTTTCTGCGGCTATCTAGCACGGTATGCATTGAAAAAGAGAAAAGCTTGTCAGCCTTTAAGGCCGACCAATTATTTTTTAGAACTTAGAACTTTATTCCGCGTTCTGTCATGTGTTTTATGAACTCTGTTGCCTCCATGACCGGCACACTGTCGATGGTACAGACATCCGACCAAGGCAGGTTGAAAGCTGCGTATGCCTCTGAACTCTCAGCCTCATAGAGAATGAAGAATCTGCCTCCCGTAAGGTCCAGCCACTGATTGATGACATGGATACCCGCCGGTGGCCTGAGTTCCTTGAAGTGCTTCAGGATATCTGCTCTGTGCTCCGGTGCCCACATACTTATGTCCATAAATAACATTTCTATAACACTCCTTTATATTCGATAGGATAGGGCTTTTTGCCCACTACTCCCAATTAGGAATTGAATCGCATAGAATATGAAACTTTCTACTATCATAATAAAGTAACCGAGTTTTATGCAATGAACTAAGGTAGAAAGAAACATATAAAAACAGATATTCTAAGATATGCAACATGAACAGATAGTTATGCTTCAACACATGATAGAAATTCATACATAATCTTTTTAGACATGACAGATATATTCCATTGGTCCCAACTTAACCAGTGAAAATAACCAAAGACAGGAGCAATATATGACAGACCCCAATGTCCAAAGGAAACTAATTGAGATAATGCGGATAATCAGCAAAAGCGATAAACCACTGGGAGCCCGCCTCATTGCAGATGAGCTGCAGAACAGAGGATATGCCATTGGGGAAAGAGCAGTACGCTACCATCTGCGCATACTGGACGAACGGGGATTCACCAAAAAGCATGGATATATTGGGCGCACGATAACAGACCTGGGACAGAAAGAGCTCAACGATGCGCTTATAAGTGACAGGCTGGACCTGGTGATCACCAGGATCGAAGAACTGGTGTACAAGACCACATACGACCTCCGGGAAAAGAAAGGGAATGTCATAGTGAATGTATCCGTTATTGACAAAAGGGATTATGAGAAGGCAATGGATGTGCTGAAATATGCGATCGATGCTGGCATATCCATAAGCCCCAGGATCAGAGTGGTGGACGAGGACTCTGAAGAGGATGACATCTTCGTGCCGGACGGTAAATTTGCAATAGCCAACGTCTGTAGTATCACCTATGATGGTATCCTTTTGAAGAATGGGATCCCCTCCACTCCCCTGTATGGTGGCCTTATGCAGATGGAAGCTCATAAGCCGGTGAGTTTTGTGGATATCATAGGTTACAGTGGGACATCGATAGATCCTATCAAAATATTCATTAACAGACGTTCCACTTCAGTGCTCGATTATATCGAAAGTGGTACTGGAAAGCTTCTTGCTAACATGCGCCATGTGCCGGGCTCTGCAAGGGAAAAAGCACGGGAGGTTATGGAGCTTGCAAAAGAATCCGAGATCGGCGGATATCTGGCTATCGGTGAGACCGGAGAAGATGTATTCAGCGTGCCTTTGGAAAAAGGGAAAGCAGGCATACCCGTGATCGTGGGGAGCAATGCTATCGCAGCTATTGCAGAGGCAGGCATTCCTGTCAAGGCATATCCTGTTTCTACGATCATGGACTATAATATTATGAAAAGACTGGAATGAGCGATCATGCTCTCCTGTTTTTCTTAACAATGTTCATCATGGAGAAATATCCCCTCCCGAACTCCATGGAGAGGAGCTGATAAGCTTTTTTGTCAGTGAGCCCTGCGCTCTTGATGGCATCATAGCGTTCAAGGACCTTACTTGCTTCCTCTTCCGTCCAACGTTTCCTCTGGTTGTGATGCGGATTTCCCCCATTAGAACACAGTTCTTTGAGCATGTAACCACGTTCTATATTGTGCATTTGTTCCAGCTGGTAATCATACACATCACCATTCATCTCAAACCCAGTGGAATATCTGTTGAGGGACCTCGCAATCTTTGCAGTGGAAAAACTGCCCAGGAAAAGATCACAGACCAGATCGCCTTCATTGGATGAGTACATGATCATCTTCTTTAACAGTTCCGCAGGAAGAGTATTCTTATTCCTTAGCCTGCCTTTCTTGAAATCCCTGTTGATCACCCATACATCTTCCAGGTCATTATAAAGCATAGAACTGTTATCGCCATTCTTATCAGATGTTCCAAATCTACAGAAGGTATTAAATTTCACCCGTTTTGCACCTGATTTTTTACAGTAGAGAATATGGTAATG
Organism: Methanomethylovorans sp. PtaU1.Bin093; assembly: GCF_002067275.1. GTDB lineage: Archaea > Halobacteriota > Methanosarcinia > Methanosarcinales > Methanosarcinaceae > Methanomethylovorans. The sequence goes on from NZ_MVQX01000090.1 coordinate 10,055, forward strand.
GGATGTCACGAACTTGTGCCTTGTGCTCACACCGAAATTATACTTCCATATAATATGATTGATGATCTCAAAGTCATTTTTTTCAAGAGCAAGCAGTATATCCAGAAGATTGCTCCATCCTGAGACCACATACATGGAACCAGTATCCTTGAGAACTCTGTGGGCTTCATGCAGCCACTTTATGGAAAAATCACGATATTCTTCCTGATCCACCTCAACATATCCTGCAAACACATGCTCTTCTTTCCGATGATAGTGTTTGTGGAGAATGTCACCATTGATGGCAAATGGTGGATCGGTGATGATAAGATCGACACTTTTGTCAGGGAGATGTTCACGGGCGCCGTTTATACAGTCCTGATTATAGTAGATATCCCTCATCAGGAGTGAAATTATGTTGCAGCAGTATATAAGGACTTGGAGCTGCAGACAGAGTGGGAGAGGTTCCATAAAGATAATTCATCTTTCAAAAATACGAATGCTGCATTAAGTAATGATAATTTTTGTTGATTAGATAATGGATTTAGTATAATTTTTTATTATTTCTGTTTAAATTAATCAAAATATACCTACAAATGAGGCGTACATGCATAAGATTATGCAAAAATTTAAATAATATAAAGTCTACAGTAGACTACCGCCTTCCGAGTAAAGAGGTGTAATTTATGGAAACAATGTGTAAAATGAAGAACCTAAGAAACCCAGGACAAAACCTGCTGCTCTTAGGGATTATCCTTATAATGTTGATATTGCCTGTATCAGCAGCAACCCCTGAAGAGAACGCAGAAGCTATAGCTGATGTGCAGACAGCACTTACCGTTGTATGGCTGATACTTTGTGGTGGTATAGTGTTCCTGATGCATGCCGGTTTCTCACTGGTGGAGATCGGACTTACCCGTGTTAAGAACACTACGAACATACTTATGAAGAACTTCATGACAGTGTGTCTTGGCATAGTGGTCTACTGGGTAATGGGTTGGGCAATTATGTATGGTGCCGACTATGCTGGTATAATAGGTAGTGACCAGTTCTTCATGAGTGGGGCTGACAACGCAATATGGACCAGCTGGTGGTTCCAGATGGTGTTCGCAGCCACAGGTGCAACGATCGTATCGGGTGCCATGGCAGAGAGAACGAGCTTCAAGGCATATTTGATATACACCGTACTGATGGTGGGACTCATTTATCCTGTATTCGGTCACTGGGTGTGGAGCGGTGCCGGTATCCTTACCAGCGGCCCGATAGTCGATGCGGTCGGAATAGGATACCATGACTTCGCAGGATCTTCAGTTGTACACATGATCGGAGGTTTCTCTGCCCTGGCAGGTGTGTTACTGGTCGGTCCAAGGATAGGCAAGTTCAGGCACGGAAAGCCTGTGGTAATTCCAGGTCACAGCCTGCCCCTGGCATTTTTGGGCACACTTATACTGGCATTCGGATGGGTAGGGTTCAACGGAGGAAGCACCCTTAACGGTAACGATCCCTACATCGGCCTCGTAATAGCCAACACTTTCCTGGCAGCAGGAGCAGGTGCTATAATGGTACTGCTGATCACCTGGATGAAGACCGGAAAGCCAGATCCATCCCTTACAGCCAACGGTATGCTGGCAGGTCTTGTAGCCATCACCGCTTCCTGCGGATCCGTTGCCAGCTGGGCAGCAGTGCTCATAGGGCTGATCGCAGGTATAATAGTATATGTAGGAGTTATGTTCAACGAATACACACTCAAGCTGGACGACCCGGTAGGTGCCATCGCAGTACACGGTTACAGCGGGGCCTGGGGAATATTGTCGGTCGGTATATTCGCAATAGGACAGGGTAACGGCATATTTGCTGATGCTGCATACACTGCCGCTGGTGCAGGCCTGTTATACGGCGGATATCAGCAGTTCATGATCCAGGTAGTTGGACTGATACTGGCCGTAATATGGGCCTTCGGTATCTCTTTCATAATATTCAAGGTACTGGATGCAGTTATGGGCCTGAGAGTGCCTGAAGAAGATGAGATAGCCGGACTCGACATAAAGGAACATGGAATGTCTGCATATCCGGAATTCGTGCTTGCAAAGGAGTGAGATAGATGAGAAAGATCGAAGCAATAATTAGGCCCACAAAGGTGCAAGAAGTAAAAGATGCACTGGACGATGCTGGATTCGAGAGTATGACCATCACCGAGGTAAAGGGGCGGGGAAAGCAGAAGGGTGTGCTTCAGCAATGGAGAGGCCAGAAGTACTGCGTGGACCTGCTCCCAAAGGTGAAGATCGAACTGGTCGTGCCGGTGGAAAAGACAGATGCTGTAGTTGAAATAATTATGAAGCATGCTAAGACGGGCTCAATAGGCGATGGAAAGATCTTCATCTACCCGGTGGAAAAGATCATAAGAATCAGAACAGGCGAAACTGACGGGGATGCACTGTAAGTGCATTCTCCTTCTTGATCAGCGTGGGCCCCGGGGATCAAAGCTCAGTGATCAACCGTTGATCATAGCCTCCATATTCCATAAGCCTTCCATAGTTTATCCTACGGGGCCCTTCCCTTATTTTTTTGGTTTTGTGCAAACCGTATACAACCGGAACTAAGAATACTTATATTGAATGTGAACATAGACTTTTCCAAAATCATTCCTGAAACTGCATGAATTTTCCATGCAGTTCCCAAGCCCGGGAACAGGATGAACGGATAAATCCATGGATAAGGCCTATGAGTCATAATCAGAGCCCTGAGCAGGAAGCCAGAGACAGGATCGATGGGAAACTGAATGCTTCCGGCTGGATAGTGCAGGAAAGGAACAGGATAGACTGGAATGCAGCCGATGGCATTGCTGTAAAGGAGTACTTTACAGATGTCGGGCCTGCAGACTACGTACTTTTCGTGGATAAAGGCCCTGTAGGGATAATCGAGGCCAAGAAGGATGAAGAAGGCCACAGACTAACGGTTGTCGAGGAGCAGTCCGGCGAGTATGCCACCAGCAAGCTGAAATACCTGAACAATGACCCTCTGCCTTTCGTATATGAAAGTACCGGGGTACTTACGAGGTTCACTGACCACCGCGACCCGAAACCGAGGTCAAGACCTGTTTTTTCATTCCATCGTCCGGAAACCTTCAGGGAATGGCTAAAAAAAGAAAGTTCATTGAGGAACAGATTGCAGGATATCCCTGGGCTTCGGACAGAAGGATTGCATGATTGCCAGATCCGGGCGATCAATAACCTGGAGAGGTCTTTCAAGGAGAATCACCCTCGTGCATTGGTCCAGATGGCCACCGGCTCTGGAAAAACGTACACTGCTGTTACTTTCATTTACCGCTTGCTTAAATATGCGGATGCCAAGAGAGTATTGTTCCTTGTGGATACCAGAAACCTGGGCAAGCAGGCGGAACAGGAGTTCATGGCATATGCTCCCAATGACGATAACCGCAAGTTCACCGAGCTGTACAATGTGCAGCGGCTGCGTTCCAGCTATATGGCTTCGGACAGCCAGGTGTGTATTTCCACAATCCAGCGACTGTATTCCATATTGAAGGGCGAGGAGCTGGACGAGGAAACTGAGGAAACGAACCCTGCTGAGAGCGAATGGCAGCCTAAGGAACCGCTGCCTGTGGTGTACAATGAGAAAGTGCCGATCGAGCAGTTCGATTTCATCGTGATCGATGAGTGCCACCGCTCCATATACAACCTGTGGAAGCAGGTGCTGGACTATTTTGATGCTTTCCTGATAGGGCTTACCGCCACTCCGGACAAGCGCACTTTCGGGTTCTTCAATGAGAACGTGGTGAGCGAGTACAGCTACGAGGATGCTGTGGCGGACGGGGTGAATGTGAGTTATGATGTGTATACCATAGAGACCGAGATCACGAAAAAGGGTGCTGAGATCAAGGCCAAGGAGTTCGTGGATAAAAGAGAGAAGCTGAGCCGCAGGAAGAGATGGGAGCAGCTGGATGAGGACTTTACCTACACCGGCAGGCAGCTGGACAGGGACGTGGTAAACCCGAGCCAGATACGCAATGTGATAAGGGCGTTCAGGGACAAGCTGCCGGAGATCTTCCCAGGCAGGCAGGAGATACCGAAGACCCTGATCTTTGCCAAGACCGACAGCCATGCGGATGATATTATCCAGATCGTGCGGGAGGAGTTTGGCGAGGGCAATTCTTTCTGCAAGAAGGTGACGTACAAGGCTGAAGAAGATGCTGATGCTGTGCTGTCTGCGCTGCGCAATGACTACAATCCGAGGATCGCGGTAACTGTGGACATGATAGCCACAGGTACGGATGTGAAGCCGCTGGAATGCCTGCTGTTCATGCGGGATGTGAAGAGCCGCAATTACTTCGAGCAGATGAAGGGACGAGGCACGCGGGTCATGGGATATGATGACCTGCGGAAGGTCACGCCTTCGGTGGTCTCTGCAAAGACGCATTTTGTTATTGTGGATGCTGTGGGCGTGACAAAGTCCATGAAGACGGACAGCCGCCCCCTTGAGAGGAAGAAAGGTGCACCTCTGAAGGACCTGCTGGCTGCTGTGACCTTTGGCGCGCAGGACGAGGACCTGTATGTCTCGCTGGCGAACCGGCTGGCGCGGCTTGACAAGATGATCACTCCCGATGAAAAGACCGTGTATGCTGAGAAGGCCAGCGGGAAGACCATCAACCAGACCATAAGGGACCTGCTGAATGCGTATAACCCTGACGCGATCGAATCAAAGGCTTTTGAGATCCGGCAGATGCATCCTGAAATTCCGGCGGAGAAGGCGAGCAGCCAGGCGCAGCAGGAATTGATAGATGTTGCCAGATCAACATTCACCGGGGAGCTTAACGAGTACATTGAGAACGTGCGCAGGGTGCATGAGCAGATCATCGATACGGTGAACATTGACAAAGTCACCCGGACCGAATGGGACAAGGATGCTGTGGTAAGGGCTGATGAGCTTGTGCGGGACTTCAGGGAGTATCTGGAAGCCCACAAGGACGAGATAACTGCCCTTAGGATATTCTACAACCAGCCGTACCAGCGCAGGGAAGTTACTTTTGCCATGATAAAGGAAGTGCTGGAGAAGCTGAAACTGGAAAAGCCGCAATTTGCGCCTTTGCGGGTATGGCAGGCTTACGAGCAGCTGGAGAAGGTGAACGGGAACTCTCCGAAAAAAGAGCTTACAGCTCTGGTCTCCCTGATCCGCAGGGTGACAGATATCGACCCGGTGCTTACTGCATACGACCTGACGGTGAACCGCAATTTCCAGGACTGGGTGTTCAAAAAGCAGGCCGGAACTGTGAAATTCAATGAGGAGCAGATGGCGTGGCTGCGCATGATAAAGGATTACGTGACAGGCAGCTTCCATCTGGAAATAGACGACCTGGATTACCAGCCCTTCGACATATTAGGAGGGCGCGGCAGGATGTACCAGCTCTTTGGCGATGAGATGAATGGGATCATCAGCGAACTGAACGAGGCACTGGCGG
>NZ_MVQX01000091.1 GCF_002067275.1 Methanomethylovorans sp. PtaU1.Bin093
GCCTTTGGCTTTCTCCATTGTAGCTTCCATTACCTCAGTAACAGCATTGATCACAGCCATCACCACATCGTCCTTCGTCATGTTGAACATGGACTGGGATATGTGATGCGCCACATCACCTACTCCGTAGGCAGGAACAGTGACTATGTTACCATAGAACACTTCATCATCTATTGCAGCCTTTACTGTGTTTCTCATCTTGTCCTTATACTGTGCCATATATTTACGCACGTCAAAGGACGTATGACCAGCTTCGTCCATGAGCCTGGCCTGGGCATCCGTGGGTGTATCATAGACCATCTTCAGCATGTCTATTTCTTCTTTCATAGCTTCAGATAACGTCTTGCCTTCCTCGATGGCCATCTGGAACTTTGCTCCCACTCCATAAGAAGTGTTCATGCCCCATGATTTGGACGAAAGGATAGCTCGTTTGTGATCCTGTGGTATATCCATTTTCTGCAGGATCCTGTTGACAACATTACTGGTGCTTCCGGGTACAAATGCAAAGTCTACCACACAAGTGGGTCCATAGAACCCTCCATACCTGCGCACTGACTCTTTTCCAATGAGGGCTTCACACCTTCCGATCTCATCCACGAACTTTTCAACGGATGCTCTGAAAGCAGGATCTTCCTCATACAGGATCTCCATTATAGGCGGTGTCTGGTAATGCTCCACAAAAGGATCATCTTCTGGCCTGACAGTATCAGTGAGCCCTGTAAGCACGTTGAAATGTGTGTTGACCGAATCCATATGCAGGGCAAAAACTGACTTGGCTTGTTCGCCCATGGGTTTCATTTTGTTCACAGCATCGACATAAGGTTGTGCATCCTTTACCTTGAATGTGGTACCCCTCTTTGCATTAATAGTGTCCACTACAGCTCTTTGTGCACTCATGGCTTCAGTCGCCATTTTATCATATAGTTCTTTCATATAGACATGCCCCCTTATTTTTGCAGCTATTGCAACCGGAAGGTAGCCGTTCCACTAAATGAACAAATTTGTAATGGGAATCAGATCGTCCATTTACAAAATGGACATATCCATATGCACCCTCACTAAATTGCTAACGCCCATAATAAAAATAGTGGAAAGTATTATAAATAATTAACCCTCCACAAAATAATAGACTGAATTTCAAATATCCAAGGAATATTCCAGGCTGCCAACACCTATATTTGCTGCGCGTTCCAGATGTATCATCGGATCAATACCCCATACATCCTCAATGGAGTGTATGCAGCCCTCTTCATTAATTTTTTTATTGACCAGGTCAAGGCTAGCCTTGTCAATGGCAACAGGATCCATTGAGGCAAGAATTCCCACATTTCCTGCAAAAGCAGGAGCAGAGAAATTGAAACAATCACATCCTGGAGTCAGATCAAATACCCAGTTGATATATCCTATCTTTTCGGGCAGGAGCTTGACCGGTCCAAGGGCAGCTTCTCCTAAGCGAGCCTGCAGTTCAGTTGTATAGCCCTCATGCGGCATTATAGAATCAAAGCTGCATGATCCAAGACACGATAACTCGCCCATACACATGCTCTTATCAACAAATGCTTTACCGTTTTCCAGGTATATGGCATTCCAGGGACATGCTCTGACACATTTTCCGCATCCTATGCAAGTTTCCGTATCAATGTCCGGCATTCCGGGAGAATGCACTTTTGCTTTGCCTTCCTTATCCAGACATCCCATGCCCAGGTTCTTCACAGCACCACCGAAACCAGATGCAGGATGACCTTTGCAATGTGAGACCATGATCATGGCATCAGCCTTGGCAATGGCAGAGGCCACTGTGATCTCGTCTATATATTCCCCTTCTATGGGTACCTTTACACTGTCATCCCCAAGCAGACCATCTGCAGAAATGAACGGTGCATTCATACTACCGAACGTAAAACCATTCACGGCTGCTGTCCAGAGCATGTCAGCGCCGTTGAAGCGTTTTCCACCGTAAAGGACAGTGGTATCTGTTATGAATGGTATTCCACCGGCCTCTTTTACAAGATCTGCGATCGTACGGACTATGACGGGACGCACATATGTGGTATTACCGTACTCTCCGGGATGGATCTTGATGGCTACAAGATCATCTTTTTCCACCACAGGTATTTTCCTGAAAAGTTCCTTTATCTGGTCAATCTGGGTATTTGTCGGTCCTACATCTCCAGCAGATCTAAAGAACACTTTGCTCATACTGTTTCCTCCTTCAGCTACCTAGCGAAAGATATTTTGTGGCATAACGATATAAAAACATATGTTATATCAGCGGTAGAAGTTCTGTAAATTTAACTATAGCTTTCCATTAAAACTGTTCTATTTTCATTGCAGCCATGAATATACTCATATATAGCACGTATGTTTTTTTAAAAAATATATAGAATATTTTGATAAAATATATATGCCTTTTCCACATACAATAGGACGTACAAAGACAATTGGAGCAAATAAATGAAAAAGCGAGTAAAAATGGAACAATTAGAGTGTGGTGAAACAAATGGTTTCCACGCAATAATCAATGGTCGTATTGAAAGTTCCTTCACCACTGAAGATATGGAGATCTACCGTTTCATGATCGGTGGAATACTTGGTAAGTGAAGTGCAGAAATGAAGTTAGTCAGAACAACAATTTTGAGGAGGTGTCGTATTAATGGAAAACACTGCTGAGAAGGTCAGGCCCACGAACATTATAAGAAAAAAGAAAGATATTGCAGCATCAGAAGGAACAGTCAGCATCAATTCTTCTGAACTTGGCAGAAAATGGTTCAAGGCGGTCGAGTATTTTACGTGCGTGGACGATATTAATTTCTGACGCAACTAGCAGATATCATCCACATACCAGTCCACATAGGCAACAAGTTCTTTCTTCTCCCAATCCTTTAGTCTTGCAGGACTGTCTTTCCGTGCACCGTCAAACAGGTCTTTCATCATGCTTTCATCAAGCACATGTACTTTGTATGCTCCCTTCTCGGCCATCCTTATATAATAGCCGGGTGCCAATGTATCGGATTTTTTCCACATCTTGATCTTTTCGTAATCCCATAGGGATGTAGCCCATTGCGCAAGCTTTAACACATACTCATCTGCTACTTCCTCCACATTTCCGAGAATGACACAGTGCTTACAGCTTTTTGTTAATTCTATACTGTTTTTGTGGCGAACTATGTCTGACATGATAAAAACCAAATAAGACAACAAAGAAGTACTATAATTATGTTGTGTTCTATTCTCAGAGACCTGACACTATTCTATGAGCATATCGAGGTTTTGTTGGTTATCTCAGCGATCAATGAAAGTCATGCTAATGTTCGCTAGTTACTCTTTTTATTGTGCTTCGTTGCTTAGAGCATAGGATCAATTGAATATGATTTTTATATTCAACAAGACGGGAGTTTTTCGTGTTACTCTGTGAAGTTCTGAAGATAAAAGCATATCATAAAGTATATATTTCATGATGTGTTATTTATATTGGGATAGTAAACTAGTGGGATTGGGATTGTACTGTTTCAGATCTTGCTATAGAGATTGCTATAGCAGGTTCTGGTAAGCATCTGGTTTTAGTCAATTGATATGACAAGCATATTACCAGATGTTTGGAATTTTTTCAGAGTGCTGTAGGGGAATTATTGGGAAATATAGAATGATTATAGGATCAAATTTGATGGTGATCAGGTTCTACTTCTTAGTAGTTATCACTTCACCATTATTTGTAATGTAAAAGGGGGTTAAGAAAATGGCATTAGTTAAGAAATATGGCAGAATGGGTTGGATCCCAGACCGTCCCAGTCTTAGGGATTATACGGTCGAACATAAGGAGATGCAGAAAACCGAGTCAAAAGAGATGCAGAAGTTCCTATCTTCCCTCAGTCTGAAGAAAAGAGCAAAACTCGATCTTCCGGAAACCGAAGATCTCAGGAAGTGGTGTCCGGATGTTGAAAACCAAATGGAGCTAGGATCTTGTACAGCTAATGCGGCGGCAGGGATCATAGAGTATTTTGAAAAAAGATCATATGGAAAATATCTGGATGCTTCCAGGCTGTTCATTTACAAGACCACAAGAACTCTCGGCGGCTGGAAAGGAGACAGCGGGGCAGAACTCAGAACTACTATGGGAGCACTAGTCTTGTTTGGCGCTCCTCCTGAGAAATACTGGCCTTATACTGATAATGACCCTGATTTTGATATAGAGCCAACTCCATTTTGTTACTCATTCGCAGGGAACTATAAAGCTATCAGATATTTCAGACATGACCCTGCAAACACTTCAAAAGAAGACATTCTTGGAAGTGTCAAGAAATCTCTAGCTTTTGGTATACCGTCTATGTTCGGTTTCACGGTCTTTGATTCAATAAGGCAGGCAAATGAATCGGGAAAGATCCCTTTCCCATGCGATACTGAAAGAGTGCTTGGAGGACACGCAATAGTTGCAGTGGGATATGATGATAACATGGTAATAAAGAACACGATCTCCGAAGAGGAAAGTACAGGTGCTCTTCTTATCAGGAATTCATGGGGTGAGGACTGGGGAGACAAGGGATACGGTTGGCTTCCATACAAGTATATATTAGAGGAGCTAGCAATGGATTTCTGGTCTATGCTCAAAAAGGAGTGGGTGGAAACAGGTAGATTCGTATAAAGAATCTGGATAAATCCTTTCTGATCCTGTAAGAAAAATAGATCATAGGGTCCGCAAAATGCGGACACCTTATTTTACTTTACTTTACTTTTTTACTTTGCTTTTGGAGGCCAGTTCTTTTCCATCCAGCCCGGAAGACGACCAGAATCAGCAGGTCCGATCATTACCCTTGCACCGGTTTCATCTTCCACGTCACCCTGCAGACGTGCCGCAAGTCCCGGAAGGATTATGGTGTTGTGGGTTGTATCGTTCTTCAGATCGAAACCTGAATCCTCTATGCCTTTCTTGATCTTGGCTGCCGTGAGCTGACCGCCTGCCACTGCAGCTTCCACCCCGATACCATCTGTATCTATGGCCCAGAGGAAACAATTGATCTTGCTGGAAGCAAGGTCACTCTCCACTGTGTAGTAGGTCTGGGCAAAGTTGGTCGTGACCAGCACAGGTGAATCCTTGTCCGGAGTACCTACCTTGTACATGGCGGGCTGCACGCTCACAGGCTTTCTGGGGTCGGTATAGATCGTGTCCCTGATGTGCAGCTGAGGAAGCAGAGCATAGGGCTCGATGCTGTGCATTATCATTATATCGCCATACTTTATGGTGAATATGGATGCAATAACGGTTTCCCAGTATGAGGCACTGACAGCGTCATCCTGCACCATCCAGGCAGTGAGCGGGACTGCCATTATAGGATAGGCGATATCCCTGTCGCCTTCAACACCAGCTCTCCTGATCTTCAGGAAATTGGTAAAGGTCTTCTTAAGGCCCTTGCCTGCGGGGAATGTGCCGGGGTCAAGCACAAGCTTCTCTGTCCCCATCTTTGCAAAGGTCACTGCAAGGGATTTGAGCGTGTCCAGGTCATCGGGTGAGAACAATGTAACAGGAACATTGTATTCAAGTGCAAGATCTGCAACCTGCTGCCAGTTATCCTTGTTTGCGGCATATAGCAATGGATTTTTGTCCTTTGCCACTTCAAGACCGGCTTTCAGTACTTCAGGATCGAAGGAACAAAGGATAAGAGGCAGATCAGTGGTTCCTATGACCTTTTTAACGGCATCGGCAAACTTCTTGGGGTCTTTGGAGACGCACCTGACAGCTACCATGTCCAGTGTGAGGAAGTTGCCTACATAGAACTTCTTGAAGTCCTGGATCTTCCTGACCCTTTCCACAAGTTCATTTTCAGGCATGGTGTCCCATACATCATAGGCGAGTGCCGTTGGGTCGAAGAATGTGAGTCTGTGACGGTACAGCACATCGTCCCCACCGATCTTCACTGCCTTTTCGCCCACGCCGATCTCCACTTCGCGGACCTCGGGGGCGAGAAGTGCCTGCAGCTCCTTGAACTTCTTTTTGAATTTCTCTTCAAGCATGGGTGTGCAGTCTGTGAGTTTCTTGGACCGGTCGATCAGGTGTGCAGCAAAGGCCATACAGGTCTGTTCACCACACTCGCCGCAGTTAGTACCCGGCAGATATTTATATGCTTCAAGCGGACTGTTGATCTTCATGTTTCACACCTCCGCTCCGATCCAGTTGCTGATATCAACTGCTTTTGATTCAATAGAGCCATAAAGGGTCTGGGTGATCTCCTTGAGCACCTGCACAGAAGTGGGGTGCATCATCATGAACATATCATTGCCTGCAAGGGACAGGGCCAGACCGGTGATGATCTCCCATATAGGACCACGGTATTCCCTGGGACCCCAGTCAGAGTCCTGTGCCAGTGGTGATGAGACCATCCATGCCTCACGGGCACCCCATGCATTAGTGGTGCCTGAGGACATCGGGAACGTAAGCTCATCATCGCCCATCAGGCCTGCGAGCCTGATACGCTCCATGTTACTGTAAGCATAGTCCAGCCCATAACCCAGCGCTGCAGTGGTTGGGTCCATTATGATACTGTCCCTTGGAACATTACACTGCTTCATGAGCTTCCGGTTAAGCTCTTTCTGGGCGTTGATCTCAAGCTGGGTCCAAGAAAGCACCACATGGCCATTATTTATAGCTGCTTTGGCTATCCTCTCATAATCCAGGTTAAGACTTGCGGAAGCGAGTAGTACACGCTCACCTGCAGCAGCTTCTGCAGCTTTCTCCAGCACTTCAGGGTCCTTCTGCGGGTTACCGGAACCACCGATGACTATAGGCACATCCACAGCCTGCAGCACATCTTCTACCACTTTGGCTGCATCGCGGGCAGAAGTATCCTTGATAAGAGGATCAGTGGAGATCAGGTGTATGGTCACCATGTCAGCATTAAAGTCCCTGACGACTTTCTTTGCCCATTCTGCCGGATCGTTGATTACATCATCATAGTTGGATTTAACGGCCTTGGCCATGCCAATGGGCATGTCAAAAACATCCATGGTGATATAGTTGCGGTGAGGCATTTCCGCATCAAAGTAATATGGCAGA
>NZ_MVQX01000092.1 GCF_002067275.1 Methanomethylovorans sp. PtaU1.Bin093
GTTCCTTCGGTAGCGTATGTTTTCTCAGGCTTTACTTCGCTTGATCCAGAACTGATACTGTCTGATGCACCAAAGTCCCAGGAATAAGCTGCTATACCCTTGTCATCTGTGGAGGCACTGCCATCAAAACTTACTTCAGAACCTGTGGTCGCGGTAATATCATCCCCTGCATTTGCTACTGGCGGGTGATCCACAGGTGTATTATCTACATTACCTGTAGTCGAAGTGATGGTCAGCTTTGGCCTCTGCTCAGCATTTGACCAGTCCGAACTGTAAAATGCAATATAATTACCATTCTCTTCTTTTGCCTTGAGGAAGAAGCCAGTGTTATCATACTGACCACTTACGTATTCCTGCACAAGCTGTGTGACATCGAACTCATAGTATTGATCATCAGGGACGTTGCCAGCCGGGAAAGTTACTGATGCATATGGCGTACTGCCCTGAGCAATACCGTTCTTATCGAACCAGTTCCCCCCCGCTGCAGCCCAGGATGTACCGGATGCGCTGGACCTCCAGGTCACATGGACAGGATCCCATTCTGCAGGCCTGTATATTTCCACTGCTGTGTCAGAAGTACGTGTCTTGCCTGCGGGATAGTACCACCAGAGAGAAAGCGTTGCCTTATCTATTGTATCAGTTATTTCGTGATCACTGAGATCGAACAGCATGACACCCCTGCTGCGAGATGTGCTTTTCCCAAGGTCTACATAAGTGGTAGTGGAAAGCACAGTACTTGGAGTTGATTCACGCAGTCTGTTGTCGTAAGATGGAGAGTAAGAGGTGGTTGTGGTTTGGTCAATACTTGATACAGTATCAAAGGGATATACAGGGAAACCATGGGCAGCTACATAATCGTAATCATAGCTGGCTACAAGTTTTGGCTCTGCAGGATCACCTACATCCACAACTTCAAGATAATCTTCAAGCCCTTGTACATATGCATAATTACCTTCTACAGCAAAAACAAGTGGTGAAATACCGCCGTAACACCCGGCAAGTGTTGGAGTGCGAGGGTCACTGACATCAATGATCTCAAGAAAACTATGGTGAGTGCCAGCATCTATGGACCAGGTCAGATAGGCATGACCGCCTGAAACAATAACATTGCTCACATAACCGTGATCATTATACCTGCCAACAAGCTTCCTTGATGGGTCAAAGATTTCAAGCCCATTTATACCATCGGCTATGTATGCATATTCATCTGTTACTGCAATGTTGTGTACTATACATGGAAATCCATAGCTGCCAACAATTTGCGGTGCTGCAGGATAGCTGATATCCACAATGGAAAAACCACTTTCGCCACCTGCTATGTAGGCATGGTCGCCTGCTATAGAGATACTCCCAGCATATCCATCTGTTTCACAGGCGCCTAAAACTATTGGTGAAGATGGATCCGTGACATCCAGAATAACGATATACATACCTTCGGATATGTACGTATGATCATCGGACAAAGTAACGCTATATGCATAGACCTCATCGTATTTTTCAATAAGTGCTGGTTCCCCGGGATTGCTAATATCTAAAATAAGAAGTCCATCAAAAGCATTGGCTAAGTATGCATAATTGCCTGATACCGCAATATCATGCACTAAAGAACCATTAGTGTCAAAATGACCTGCAAAGGTCGGTGCTGCCGGATCGCTGACATCTACAATTGAAATACCATTCCAGGCATCAGAAACATATGCATAATTTCCTGATACGGCAACAACAGATGCAGGATCATCGATGTAAGTCCCTGTGATCGCTGGTGCGGAGCTATTAGTGATATCTATGATCACAAGCCCATTGTTCTCATCGGCTACAAATGCATAATTTCCTGATACAGCAACAGAATTTGCATAACCGGCAGTATCGCAGCTGCCCACAAGTTCCGGCGATGAAGAATTGGTAATATCGACGATCACCAGACCATTTTCGGAATCTGCTAAGTAGGCATGATTGTCCTTTATAGCAATATCACGTACTTCAGAAGGTGTAATGGCCCTGCCAACTTCTAATGGATCAGAAACATTGGTAACATCATAGACGGCAAGATCGGATCCCTGTGCAACATACGCATAGTTCCCGGATACTGCAATATCGTTAACAATTCCTCCAAAATGGCTGAACAGCTCTACATCCAGGGGATCGGCAGAACAGACCCCCATTGTCATGATCGTAAACAATACAAGTCCAAAACAAATTGATTTGTTTGATCTGATTTGCATTTATACCACCACTCTATACTTTAGAGCGGATTCTGAATTATATTCTCAAAGAGTTATACGCAATCTTACTATTTAAACTTAATTAAAAAATACAGAAAATGATATTGCAAATTTGCGTAGTTGTAAACTTAAGAGCAAATTCAGCATACTGAGAGGGCATACTGAAGGAGTTACTACTTATCACGCAGACATTTCTCCTGTCTGTACTAGAACAATGGATATAGTACACGATAAACTAATCCATTGATCCTGCTCGCACCAATACCACCAATGCACAGCTTAAAAGGCAGGGGAGCCTTTTTAGTTGCGCTATCATTCAACTATTAAAAAAGAGCAATATAATCAGGTAATATTTAAACATATGCAATAAATACAGTAATTAATAATATAATTTTAATAGGATCATAGACTTGTTATTGTTCTAACTTATTAAACCGGAGCATTATATCCATTGGACCTTCCGGGTCATGTTTATCTATAAAGAACACTTAAAATAGAAATTCTGCTCCAGTAAGGATGATCATATGGCACTCAAAAAGAAAATTTATCTTGCAGGACCTCTCTTTTCACATGCTGAAAGGGATTTCAATGTATATCTGCGTGACAGGCTTGTGGAAAAGGGTTTCTCAGTGTTCCTGCCGCAGGAAGATGGCTGCGATGATACAGAAACCAGGCTTGAACTGAGGCAGAAGAACATCTTTGAGAATGATGTGAAAGGCATCGATGATTGTGACATCGTGGTGGCAGTACTTGACGGGGGAAGTGATGCGGATTCCGGAACATCCTGGGAGATAGGTTATGCTTACGCAAAAGGTAAGAAACTTCTGGGCCTGCGCACAGATTTCAGGACTTTCGGTCCGGAAGGAAATGTCAACCTTATGATAGAGGTCTCGCTGGATGAACTTGAAAAAGATATAGAGGGGTTGCTCTCTTCACTTGAGAGATATGTATGAACAGGCTTACCTAATATTGGGTCTTTTCAGAGCTTCTCCGGAGATCATGTAAGGGTTCCATGCCGGATCCCAGACAAGTTCCACATCCACTTCATTGACATCTGGCATAGATACTATCTTTTGTTCTATGTCCTTTACGATCACAGCACCCACGGGACAGTAAGGCGGGGTAAGGGTCACTCCTTCTTTTTAAAATTCTTTTCTATGACTTCGCCGTTGGGCTCAGTTTCTGAGAAGATCTGCCCTTCAAAAGAATAAACTTCAGCTCCTGTGAGCCAGGCATCGGGCTCCAGTCCTGCCTTCAGGCAGGTATGACCGAGAAACTCGATCTCATCCATATCGTTCTCAGGAGCCACCTGAGGCAGGAGAAGTCCCTGACGATAACCTTTCTTCACAATAAGCCCATGTCTTCCGACCTCGATCTTTGAAGGCAGGTCCTTAGGGGTAGCTTTAATTCGTTCAGGAGGCGTGAGAACTGTCACCTCTACCTCCACCTTATCGAGCTCATCAATATGCAGCGGTGGAAAACGAGGGTCCCGGAAAGCGGCAGAGATGGCTGAGTCGGTGATAGCGTACTTAAGTGTGGATTCAGGATACGGATGCCCAATGCACCCTCTGAGCATACCATTCTCCGTAAGCGTAACGAACACACCTCTTTTTTCGTCAAAGACCTTAGGAAGCTCTGTTTCAGAGCCATCCATCATCGTTCCTGTAAGAAAATATGTCTTGATGGTATTACGTGCAAGCTGCACAGCGATCTTTCCCTCAGTTGCTGTTAACATGACTTCCACTCCCTTTTCTGACCATAGAGACCTCATTTGTGAAGTTTACGCTTGATAGCAGTTTCTTTCAGGGCCACGACACCTGGCAACTTCTCTCCTGCAAGATAGTCTATACATGCACCACCACCTGTGCTTAAGTGTGAGAACTGCTCCTCAAAACCCAGGTTGCGGATCTCAGCCGAGATATGGCCGCCGCCAGCTATGGAATATTCCGAATGGACAGCGGCTTTTATGATCTCATGCGTGCCCAGTGCAAATTCAGCCATTTCGGAGAGCCCGGCAGGGCCATTGAGAACGACAGTTTTTGCATTCTTGATCTCATTGGAGAAAGCTACTATGGTCTCAAGACCAATGTCATAAATAGGCAAGTTGCCATTGGGCAGTTCTTCGACCTGTACCTCTACGCGTTTACCGTTCTCGCTCAGAGCCACATCCACCGGCAGAGAAACCTTCCCATTGAATTTGTCAAGCACTTTCCTGGCCTTTTCGATCTGCTCGGTATATCCCTGGGATGCTATGAAATCCATGTTTGCCTTGCCAATATCCACACCCGAGGCTGCAAGCATCACATTTGCAACCACACCGGTAACAAGGACCTTGTCAGCACCACCATTGGTGAGCACGTTCTCTGCGACTTTCAGGGAATCATCCACCTTTGCACCGCCCAGCACAAAGATACACGGGCGTGCGCCACCTTTTATTCCCCTGTCCAGAGAAAGGACCTCTTTCTCCATGACCCTTCCCGCACCTGTAGGAAGAACTTCAGTGAATCCTAATATAGAAAGATGAGCTCTGTGTGATACAGCAAAAGCATCGTTCAGAAAAATGTCAATATGAGGAAGGAGCTTTTTTACCAGATGGGACCTTGCATGTTCTGCTGCAGTCCTTTCCATGGACTCCTCAGAATAGAACCTTACATTCTCCAGCAGGATGACATCGCCATTTTTCATGGCAGAGATGCTGTTCCTTGCCCATGTGCCGAAAATATCGTCCACATATTTCACTTCACGGCCCAGATACTGGGACATCCGGGCAGCATGTGCCTTCATAGTAGTGAAGTCTTTTTTGCCAGGCCTGCTCTGGTGAGCCAGCAGCACCACCTTGGCCTCGTGCAGGTCAATCAACGTGGGGATATGGCTCTTGATGCGCATATCGTCCAGGATATTTCCTTCCGGGTCCATGGGAGTGTTAATGTCCACTCTTACCAGCACTGTTTTACCTTTCACGTCAAAGTCATCTATAGTGAGGATATCCTTAGCTGACAAAATTCAATCACCGCTATCAGTAGTTAATATAACAACATTAAAGCACAGGATCTCGATGTATATATATCTGATATATGAAACATCGGAACAGAATTATAATTGGATTTATTCTTATATTTATCCTTCTGATGTGCCATGAACACTGTCATCAAAAGCAAAAGATAATAAGTTCGATAGCATTTCACATACGATATATATGAAAATATTAGGCATCTCCGCAAGCCCCGTCAAAGGTGGCAACAACGACAAGTTGATAGAGAAAGTCCTTGGAATAGCAAAAAGCCGAGGTTTTGAGGTTGATAGTGTGCTTATGTCATCTGCAAAGATAGCTCCATGTACTGCATGTGGGATATGCAGGGATGAGGAAATGTGCCCTATAGATGATGATATGCAGCAGGCGTATCAGAAGCTGAAAGATGCGGATGCCATAATCGTTTCATCTCCGGTATATTTCGGCTCAGTTACGGCCCAGGTCAAAGCCTTGTTCGACCGCAGCGTACTGCACAGAAGGCAGGGGTTCCAGTTAAAGAACAAAGTAGGTGCAGCCTTAGCAGTGGGAGGATCACGCAACGGAGGGCAGGAGAAGACCATACAGACCATTCATGACTGGATGCATATACATGGAATGATCGTAGTAGGTGATGGAGGGCATTTCGGCGGTATTCTTCAAAAACCCGCCCTTGATGACGCAGAAGGCATGCAGACAGCCATCGACACCATCAACAAAATGTGTGATGTGCTGGAAAGGATGAAGTAACATAATTTTGCTTATTACGGCTTTGTATAATCATCATGCTACAATCTCAACTGCAGGCAGATGCAACTGCAGAGCAAAGAGGGGGCCACAGAGGTGGATAACTATTCTCATCCTCTGTGTTCTCTGTGAGCTCAGTGGTTAAACATAATGTGCACGTTTTCTGCAGAGAATTTACCCTTTTCTCTGATCATCCATTCCTTTGACCTCTTTTACTGTCACAGCAAACTATTTCAGCCATACACTCCAATGAAAAAAATAAGAACAACTACTTTGTGGTGTGGAAAATGGGAGTGAACACGAACAAGGAAGAACATAAGAGTGGAGGGTTTACACCTTCACCGGATTTTTCAGGGAATGCAAATATCAACGACCATGATATCTATCAGAAAGCAGCCCGGGACCTGGAAGGATTCTGGGATGAACTTGCACATGATATTCACTGGTTCAGGAAATGGGATAAAGTACTTGACTGGCAGCCACCCCATGCACAATGGTTCGCAGGAGGGAAACTTAACGCCTGCTACAACTGCCTGGACGTGCACATGGAAAAAAGAGCTGACAAGACAGCCATCATCTGGGAAGGGGAGATGGGAGATGTCAGGACATATACATACAGGCAACTTCTGGAAGAAACCTGCCGCTGTGCCAATGCCCTGAAAAAACTGGGTGTAAGAAAGGGTGATATTGTAACCATTTACCTGCCCATGATACCGGAAGTTGTGATCTCCATGCTGGCCTGTGCAAGGATAGGCGCACCCCACAATGTGGTCTTTGCAGCTTTCTCCGGTGAAGCCCTCTTTACCAGAATAGGAGATTCCCATAGCAGGTTCATCATCACCTGTGACGGATATTACCGCAGGGGCAGTGTGGTGGAACAGAAAAAGAAGACCGATAGAGGTGCACAGATGTGCCAGTGCATCGAAAAGGTGATCGTGGTAAAGCAGGCAGGCAATGAGATGGAACTGTACCCTGAAAGGGACTTGTGGTGGCACGAGCTAATGGAAGGTGAAAGCTCGGTGTGCGAGGCTGAGCCTATGGATGCAGAGGACATGCTCTTTCTGATGTACACCAGCGGTACCACCGGCAGGCCCAAGGGCATTGTGCACACTACCGGTGGCTATATGGTGGGCACATATATCACCACTAAATGGATATTCGACCTGAAGGAAGATGATATCTACTGGTGTACAGCTGATTGCGGCTGGATCACAGGCCATTCATATCTCGTATACGGACCTCTCTCCAACGGTGCTACTGTGATAATGTATGAAGGAGCACCTGATTTTCCAGATAAGGACAGATGGTGGGACCTTATAGAAAAGCATAAAGTGACCATACTTTACACCGCGCCTACCGCCATCAGGACTTTCATGAAATGGGGTACTGAATGGCCGGAAAAGCACGATCTTTCCACGCTGCGCCTGCTGGGAAGTGTGGGTGAGGCCATCAATCCCGGAGCCTGGCTCTGGTACCATGAGCATATCGGACATGGAAGATGCCCCATTGTTGATACCTGGTGGCAGACAGAAACAGGCATGGTCCTCATCACACCCCTGCCAGGCATTACCACACTCAAACCCGGCAGCGCTACAAGACCTTTCCCTGGGATCGAGGCAATTGTTCTTGATGAGGCAGGCAATGAAGTACCTAGAGGAACGGATGGCCTGCTGGCGATAAAAAAACCCTGGCCCAGTATGGCACGTACCATATTCAACGACGAGGCAAGGTTCAAAGAAGCATACTGGAACAAATGGGACGGGAAGACATATTTTGCAGGAGATGGAGCTAAACAGGATGAAGATGGTTACTTCTGGATAATAGGACGTGTGGACGATATCATCAAAGTGGCGGCGCACCGCATAGGTACTGCAGAAGTGGAAAGCATACTGGTATCACATCCTGCGGTCGCAGAGTCGGCAGTTGTGGGAAAGCGGGACGAGCTCAAAGGAGAAGTGATCTATTGTTATGTCATACTACGTTCCGGTGTGGAAGCCACCGAAGAGCTCAGAAAGGAACTTGTTAGCCATGTTGCTCAGAACATCGGCCCCATTGCAAGACCAAAGCAAGTGATATTCACAGATGAACTGCCTAAGACAAGAAGCGGGAAGATAATGCGCCGGGTTCTCAAGGCCATTGTCAATGAAGGAGAAACAGGTGATGTGACAACACTACAGAATCCTGATATTGTGGAAATGCTCAGGCAAAGGACAAAAGAAATGGATAATGTATAATGGGGAAGGGACTTATTTGCCAAGTCCCATTTCCGTGATCAAACCATCAACATCCACATACTCCTTGATGAGCTCCACTATCCTTTTTATTTTCACTTCCTGTTTTATGCGTGCGTGACCTATGAGATTCTCCATCTTTTCGATGGTGCTCATGGTATCACCTCTTACAAGGATCACAGGAATGTTGGCCTCTTCGGCACTTCCCAGCACTGCTCCGCTTGGGCGCAGATTACCTGTAAGCACCAGACATTTGACTTTGGCCTCAATGGCAGCCATCTGTATATCCGAACGATCACCACCTGTGATCACAGCTGCGTTTGGCATACGTCTGAAGTATTTGATAGCTGAACCAACTTCCATGGCTCCCACCAGATAGTGCTCCACCAGGTCTTCCATGTGGCTTGCACCCACCAGTACCTCCGCATTAAGGTCCTCTACGATCTCAGCTACTGATACGGAACGCAGCATATGGTCTTCAGGAATGACACCGAACACCTTGATACCTTTCTTCTCAAGGAAAGGTACTACCAGATGGGAAACTTGTTCCAGTTTATCCGGTGAGACCTCATTAAGTATCATACCTGCAAGGATCTCTGTGTTCTGGATTATACGCAGGTCACACAGGATCCGGTCAACAGCCTGGGCAGAATCATATCGTGTGATGAGCAATATCTTAGTATCAAGCTTAGTGGCTACTTCCGGGTCGGAGAGATTGTACATAGCTCCTCCGCCGATGCCGCCTGCTCCTTCAAGTAGCACAACATCCCTGCCCTTTGAGACTTTTTCATAAGCTTCCTTCAATCTCGAATCCAGACCTTTCTCCACTCCCATGAGAGCATCATCCGTGAGGTTCTCCGTAAGCAAAATGGGAGTAATGGAACTCATATCGTCCTGTAATCCCAATAACTTCCTTATGCCCTGAGCATCCTCATCTGCAAGTGATCCATTGACATCTATGAGCAAATTGCCAATGGGCTTCATGTATCCTACTTTGTAACCCCTCTCTTTAAGGAGCACTCCAAGACCCAGGCACAGAGAACTTTTTCCTGAGTACTGTTCCGATGAACTTACCAGCATTGAAGCCATGATATCCCTCCTAATACACTTTAACAGCAACTATTCGATCACTTTTTATAAATGTCATCTAACAACATATTCTTATTCCTTTCTCAAAGTCATCCTGACATCCATGGCAAGGCAGCCTTTGCCTTCAGGCATGACCATAAGAGGATTTATCTCAAATTCCGTCAGGAATGGGAAGTCCATCACAAGCTGTGACACCTTGAGCAAAGTATCGATCATAGCCTTGATATCTGAAGGTGTCTCACCCCTTACACCAGCTATCAGTGGATATGTCTTAATAGAAGCTATCATGTGCTGAGCTTCCTTATCGTTGATAGGGGCTACAGCAAAAGATACATCCTTGAGGAATTCCACATAAACACCCCCCAACCCGAACATAAGAAGCGGACCGAACTGAGGGTCACGGTCCATGCCTATGATCACCTCTTTACCACCTGTGACCATCTGCTGCACCTGCACACCCGTGATATGAGCATTGGGCATGTAATGTTTAACATCCGACATCATGGTCAGATAGGCACGTTCCACATCCTCTGCATTCCTCAGGTTAAGCTTGATACCACCTACATCCGTCTTATGCGAGATGTCGGGAGAGATGATCTTCATAACTACAGGATAACCTATTTCTTCACATACTGCAATGGCTTCCGGCAAGTTGCCAGCCATCCTTGACCGTACCACCGGTATCCCGTAGGCTTTGAGCAAACCCATGGATTCAAGCCCCAGGGTTCTCCTTCCGCTGGCAATAGCATCATCTATGATCTTTTGTGCAGCTTCCCTGTTAACTGGTATAGTGACCGGAGCAGTGTGTTCCTTCACCTTTATGGAACTGTAATCACACAATGCTTTCAGGCTGGCAACTGCCCTTTCGGAAGAAGGATAATTCGGTATGCTATGCTTGTTCAGAAGTTCCTCGCCTGCAGCAATGCGCGTTCCACCTGCGAGGTTGCACAGGATGGGCTTGTCCGAAGTCTTGATAATTTTGATCAGAGACTTGGCTATAGCAGGCACATCGGTCATAGCCTGAGGAGAAACAAGTACGATTATACCGTCTACATTAGGATCGGCCAAGAGAACTTCTAAAGCGTGTTCATACAACTGTGGGCCGGCATCTCCCAGGACATCCACCGGATTGTAAAGGCCAGCTGCTTCGGGGAGTTTCTGCCTTAATTTAGTAATGGTCTCTTCCTCGAAAGAGGTTATTGAAAGACCAATGCTATGGCACGCATCAGCAGTAAGTATACCAAGTCCTCCTGCATTGGTGAGTATTGCAACTTTTTTGCCCCGTGGCAAAGGATACGTGGAAAAAGCTCTGCTGTAGTCCAGCATCTCTTCCAGGGAATCGGCCCTTATAACACCACTCTGTCTGAAGGCCGCAGTGTATGCGGCATCAGAACCTGCAAGGGTACCGGTATGTGAGGACACGGCCCTAGAACCCACAGCCGTACGACCCGATTTTACTATTATTACAGGTTTTTCCCTGGTCACGTTCCTTGCAACATCCATGAAACGCGGACCATCCTTCACACCTTCCAGATAAGCAGCTATCACGGCTGTGGAATCGTCTTTTCTGAACAGCTCAAGAAAATCATTCTCAGCAAGGTCAGCTTTGTTCCCGAGACTTATGAACTTGGAGAAGCCTACCCCTGTCCTGTCTGCCCAGTCCAGAGTAACGGTACAGATGGCTCCTGACTGGGACATCATAGCTATATTCCCCGGAAAGGCCATGGACGCAGCAAATGACGCATTGAGCGAAGAAGAAGTATCGATAATTCCCAGACAATTCGGACCCACCATCCTTATGCCATATTTTCCAGCAATGGCTGTGATCTCCCTCTCCAGCCTTGCGCCTTCCAGACTGGCCTCCTTAAAACCTGCAGATATCACAACGACATAACTTATATGTGCCTGTCCACATTTCTCCATTGCAGAAGGAACTGCAGCCGCAGGTACCACTATAACTGCAAGATCGATCTTTTCTGGCACATCAAGAACATCAGCATAACATTTTAACCCTAAGATCTCAGTGACGTTCGGATTGATAGGAATTACCTTATGACCGGCTCCCTGCAGGAGATTCTTCAGTACAGCATGGCCGACCTTACCTTCCGTGCGGGATGCCCCTATAACTGCAATAACATCCGGATCGAACAATTTATCGAGCATATCTTCTCCTGACCATGTATATTATTTTATATGGAATAATAATAGATAAGGTTAAGGGAAGTCAAAAAGGAAAGAGTAGATTATATAAAATACAGTTTATTTAATATATAATACACCTTTTGTTCCTAATTATAATAGCATCGGACCTTAGTGAGAAATAAAAGAATGGAACTTTTGTATCTGAATGAACTATTGCAGCATCAAATACAGAAAATTATGCAATGGTTGAACAGTGAATCTGTTTTTTCGAACTCACTGGCAGTTATAGTAGGAGTATTGACAGGCATAGTGATCGTACTGTACGACCATGCACTTAAATTAAGCTCCAAATTGTTCTTCGAGCCTGCACACGGCATCCAGCACTACTATGTAATATTCATACCTGCCATAGGAGGACTGCTGGTGGGTATAATCTCCCACAGGTTCATGAAAAAGAAACGATACAGTATAGATAATGTAATAGAATCAGCTACTCTGTACGGGGGAAAAATGCAACCCAGAACCGTGTTCCTGGAAGTACTATCCTCGGTGATATCCCTTGGCTCGGGAGCCTCTGCAGGAAAAGAGGCCCCTGTGGTACTGGCTGGTGCAGGTATTGGCTCCACTTTTGCACAGATGCTTAAAATGAGAGGGAACCGGCTGAAAATATTGTTGGGATGTGGTGCCTCAGGAGGTATTGCCGCAGCATTCAATGCACCTCTTGCCGGAGTTGTGTTCTCGGTGGAAGTGATCCTGGGAGAGCTTGAAACTGCAACGCTGGTCCCCATTGTCATATCTGCGGTCTTTGCAACTCTTGTCTCCAATGTTATATTTGGGGTGCGGCCTATACAGATCTCAGATTATCAGCTTATAAGCCCCGTACATGAATCTGTCCTCTACCTCTTTCTTGGATTACTGGCCGGACTGATATCAGTGTTATTCATGCGTTCACTTTACACATGCAGGGACCTTTTCAATGCGCTCAACATACATCCCATAACAAAACCTGCTGTCGGTGGCTTGTTTGTGGGAATGATAGGATATTTCTACCCACAAATATTCGGCGTTGGATATGATACCATAAGCCAGGTACTGGAAAATGAGATCGCGTTCAACATATTATTGGTCCTGTTGACCCTGAAAATAATTGCTTTTTCCCTGAGCCTGGGCTCTGGCGGCTCAGGAGGGTCCTTTGTACCTGCCCTGTTCATTGGCTCTATGCTTGGAGGAGCTTACGGGTTCATTGTCAACGGTCTTTTTCCGGGGGTCACGTCCGAGCCCGGAGCTTATGCACTGGCTGGCATGGGAGCTGTTTTCACCGGGATCAGCCGGGCACCGCTTACTGCAATACTTGTGCTGTTCGAACTTACAAGGAATTATGGTCTGGTCCTTCCCATTATGCTTGCATGCGTGTTAAGCAATCTTGTTTCAAGTGCCCTTCATCCGGAATCCATTTTTACAGAATCACTGCGCAGGCGAGGATTTACCATAAGGAAAGGCAAGGAAGTGGACATAATGGAATCATTGAAAGTTGCGGATGCCATGAAAAGAGAAGTACAGACCATTTCAATGAACAAGAAGGTAGAAGCTCTCATCGCTCTGATGCAATCCAGTCACCATGCTGGGTTCCCGGTGCTGGACCCAGAAGGCAGGCTGTGGGGTATCGTGACCCTGAAAGACATCAGGGACAAGGTAAAACAGGGAGAACTTGACAAGACCATTGGAGAGATAGCCACTTCCAGTCTGGTTGTTGCATACCCGGATGAATCTTTGAACACTGTACTACAGCGCCTTGCCACAAAAGACATAGGCAGGCTTCCCGTTGTATCAAGGGAGGATAACAGAAAAATACTCGGTATCATCACACGCAGTGACATTGTAAATTTATATGATAAGACGATCGTGGAAAGGATGAAGTACAGGTCCGATCAATAACTCATGCTGGATAAAGACCGGAATGTTAAGACATCAGGTCTCTTCATCAGCATTCTTCATTATCATATAACTGACTATAATTCATGTGCAACTTCGATCTTTACGCAACTATCGTCATTGTTTATCCATCTTTTCCTGATCAAGAGCAAAGTATTGGATATGATACCCAGAACAGGCAGCTCTATCAGAGGACCGATCACCAATGCCAATGCTATCAGTGGCTCTCCAGGAAAGGCCATGAGTGCAATTGCCAGCACTATAGGAGAATTGCGTGCAAGAGTTGTCAGGTTAAGGCTTGCAGTATCCTGGTAGGAAAAACGAAGAAGCCGTCCAACCATTTGTCCTGTAATGAACACGATAACAAAGAATAACAATACCGGGGTTATGAGCTTGAGCAGGACCAGAGGGTTTTGAACTAGCTGCTCTCCCTGCGAAGCGAACATGGCGATAATGGCGAGATTCAAAAAGGAGAACTGCAAGTGGTCAAGCTTTGGAAAGATCCTTTTTTCAAGCCAGTATTCACCCTTTATTCCTGGAATGGTCATCTTTGTAACAAGAGATATGAAGAAGGGAATAAAGAGTACAAGAAACACACTTTCGAGCAGCAGGGCAGGATCAATGGTTGCAATGGTGCCTGCGAAGATCAGCAAATACACTGGCAACAATAGCAACTGAAGGATAAGGTTCATGGGAAGGATGGATGCAGAAAGCGGAACATTACCACGTGCAATGCCTGTAAAGAGCAGGTACCAGTCGGTGCAGGGAGTTACCATCAGCATGATGAAACCTATCCATAAGGCGGGCGTATCCCTCAAAAATAAATATCCGAGGACAAAGGCAAGCAGTGGATTGAATATGAAATTCATGATCCCGCTTACAGCAGCGAACTTCCAGTTCTTAAAAGAGTTCCTCAGTTGATTAAGAGGAACCTGTAAAAAGATCCCATATAGCATCACCATTAGGAAAGGGACAATAAAAAGAGCCGCATAATTCTGGATGATCGTGATTTGTCCCAGGATCAATCCAAAGCCCACAGATCCCAATATGAAAAGAGATTGATATTTTTCAACGGAACCTATTGTCATCCCATCCAATCGATTTGAAAATTTACTACGCCTGGATACATTA
This sequence comes from Methanomethylovorans sp. PtaU1.Bin093, assembly GCF_002067275.1. Classification (GTDB taxonomy): domain Archaea; phylum Halobacteriota; class Methanosarcinia; order Methanosarcinales; family Methanosarcinaceae; genus Methanomethylovorans. Next base: position 14,502 of record NZ_MVQX01000092.1, read on the forward strand.
TGCCTTCACAATTGCGAATATCATTTAGATGGGTCCTATATATGTATTTGTATTTGTCGGTTTTGATTTGGAAATAGTTTCTATATGTGAGGATAATTTCAGCTAATTACCCTTCCCAGAAAATAACCCGGAGTCGCATCGAAGATCTCAACATCACAAAAGCTCCCCGGAACAGCAGACGATTCCGGAATGACCACAGGCTTATAGGAGGCTGTGCGGGCCATAAGACCTTTTACCTTGGCCTCTTTGGAAATAAAGACCCTGCCTTGCCAGCCTATCATGCTGTTCCTGACACTGACCTTAACCTTCTCACATACATCGTGCAGCTCATTGGAGCGCTGTGCAACGATGCGGGAGTCAATGTTCCTATATTCAAGCGCCTTTGTATGTGGGCGGGGAGTGTACCTGGAAATGTTCACTTTTTCCGGCATGTAATCCTTCACCCATTCAACCGTTTTAAGAAAATCAGCATCTTTCTCCCCTGGAAAACCTACGATGATATCAGTGAACAGGGTAAGATCATCAAAACGGTTTCTGAAACATTTGATAATATGATCAGCCTCTTCAATGGAATGGAACCTGTTCATCCTTTTCAGCACATCGTCAGATGCGGATTGTACAGGCAAGTGAACGAGCTTGTAGATCTTGTCGTTCTCAAAAGCATCCAACAGCTCTTCCAGTATGGGAAGCACAGAAAAAGGATTCATCATCCCAACACGGACCTTGAAATCGCCTGGTATATCGCATATCCTCTCAAGCAGCTGAGGAAGCCTGAAATCTAGATCCGTACGGTATTGTCCGTTATCCTGTGAAGTGAGCCATATTTCCCTGCAGCCTTCAGCAATGCCCTGTTCGATATCCTTTACAATGGAATCCGGATGGAAAGACCTGAGCGGACCTCTGACGAACCTGACAATGCAATAGGAACAGGCGTTATTGCATCCCTGGGAAAGCTGACAGATGTGGATATTAGAGTTGAAACGCAACCGAGGCACATTGATAAAACCTTCAGGTTCATGAGAGAACACATGCAGAGCTTGCCGGGAAGCACTTTGGGAACAGATGTCAGGTGAAGCTATGGAATTTAGCACCTCCCCTATCCTTGATATTGAGTTCACTCCCAAAATATGAGCATCAGGATTGTTACGGATGATGTCCTCAAGCTGTACTTCGGGCATACATCCGGCTACCACCACTTCGATGCCTTTTTCCCCCAGCTCCCTGATCTTATGCAGGATCTTCTGTTCAGTGGAATACTTGACAGTGCAGGTGTTGAGCACTACTACATCAGCATGCTTCTCAGATACCAGTTCATGTCCCAGGTTCCTGATGATCGCCATCATGGCCTCTGCAGAAGCCTGGTTTGCCGAACAGCCAAATGTCGATACGTGCACTTTCATTATTAAACGAAACGCAGAGGAGTGGCCTCTTTGTCATGTATGTATATGGTATCTGTAAATTTCACCACACCGGAACTGCCCATGGTCAGGCTGTGTACCCTTGCATCACCTTCACCAAAAAGGTTCACACCTTTCAGGATAGTACCAGGGGTGACACCTGTTGCTGAGAAGATCACATCGTTTCCGGGAACAAGCTGGTTAGTGTCAAGCACATCACCCATGTTCTTTTCCGTGATGCCCATCTTCTCGAGCCTTGGCATTTTCTCAGCTTTCTCTTTAGCTATAGCTTCCTCGGATTTGCCATTGGCCACTGTAGGTAACACAAGCCTCGCAAGGATCTTACCACCCAGGATCTTCATAGCAGCAGCAGTAAGTACTGCCTCCCCGGAACCTCCGGCACCCATTACCACATGGACCCCTGAACCACGGATGGCTGTGGCAACCCCTGGCATCAGATCGCCATCTGTGATCAGGTTCACCCTGGCACCTGTTTCCCGGATCTCTTTTATTTTTGCCTCATGCCTTGGCCTGTCAAGGATCACGACCACCAGCTCATCGATATTACGGTTAAGTGCTTTGGCCACTATTTCCAGGTTATCTCTGACAGGAGCATCCAGGTTAATGCTATCTTCCGGATGCTTCCGTTCATACTTAACCACTTCCGGACCCACCACTATCTTGTCCATGTAGATGTCAGGTCCGTGGAAAAGGCCACCTCTTTCGGCCATTGCCATCACGGAGATGGCACCCGGAGTACCGTTTGCTGCCAGATTGGTACCTTCAAGAGGATCCACAGCAATGTCCACTTCAAGATCGCCTTCCCAGGTCCCAACATGTTCGCCTATGTACAGCATCGGGGCTTCATCCCTTTCCCCTTCACCGATCTTTATGATCCCTTTCATGTCAAGGTAATTGAGGGTCCGGCGCATGGCTTCCACTGAAACCTGGTCAGCATAATGCTTGTCTCCCCTGCCCATCTGATAAGATGCTGCTATTGCTGCTGCTTCCGTGACATGTAGAAGTCTTGGCAACAAGGCGGATTCTATAGGACCTGCGCACTTGATCATTGCTTCTGCTGTTTTCTTATGTGACATGGATTCAAACTCTCCCGTAATAATATCTACATATCTATAATCGTATGTTATGTTATTGGCTTAATTAATAATGGCAAGTTTACTGGCCGGTCATATATTATTATTTCGTGATATCACTTCAATACATCCACAAGTGCCACTCGCTCGATGACAAGCTCCGGGATCATTTGCTCACCCACAACTTCGATCTCATCTGCAGTGATGCCGAACTGCATGATCATTTCGTCTCTCTTGGACGGCAGATACGTAATGACATCTGCAGGCACAACCATCTGTCCGAGCATGTCCAAACATGGTGGAACAGAACATGCCTCACCCATTACAATAAAAACAACATTGTTCTGGCCCTGGTGGACACCCATGGAGAACGCTTCCTCGATCTGACGTTTTCCTGAAGCATAGCGCATGATCTCAATACCAACATCCTTTGCAGCATTTCTTTCCTGCTCGAATGCCCTGAGAGCTTTTGCTACTGCAAACTGCAAATGATCTTCACCAGCTACTTTATCTGCGTTCATGGACTGAACTATGCAACCAGTTGCCTTTGATATGTCCCCTATTGTCCTGAGAAATGACTTTAGGTCTTCTATGAACATGCGGCCACTTACGAACTCAACGTGCATGGAACTAAATTCAATTCTTTAAGAATAAGCATAACGGTATGATGTAAATACAGTAAAAAAAGAAGTATTTTACTGAACTGTATTTTTATGAACCCATTTTGATTGATCAGAAAGGATCACAAAGGTATCTGCCTCCTGAACGGACCATTCAAAAGAGTAGACTTTATGTGGATGTAAGTTATTTAGGTGTTAATCAACATATAAATAAGGCATCAATGGTCCCAGGCGGGATCACTGAATGAATGTAAATAACAGGTATACCGGAAAGGCGTAACCATGGAACAGGATTACATACCGTGCGAGATAGAAAGAAAATGGCAGAAGACATGGGATGATACAAAGGTCTTCCAGCCTGAGCCAGATGAGAGAAAAAAGTTCTTTATTACAATACCCTACCCATATCTCAACGGTAATTTACACGCAGGACACACCCGGACCTTTACCATAGGAGATGTTATAGCACGATATAAACGGATGCAAGGATATAATGTGCTTTTCCCCATGGGTTTCCATGTCACAGGAACACCTATCGTAGGTCTTGCTGAGCTGATAGCCAACCGCGACCCTCAGACCATGAAGGTATATTCGCAATTGCATGGCATACCTGCAGATATTCTGGAAACGCTGGTCACCCCTGAGAAGATCGTGGAGTATTTCAGCAAAGAAGCTGAAAAGGCCATGCGCTCTATTGGTTATTCAATTGACTGGAGACGCAAGTTCACCACCACGGACCCAACCTATAAGAAGTTCATCGAATGGCAGTTCAACCTGCTGCACGAAAAAGGTCTTATTGTAAGGGGATCGCATCCTGTGAAGTGGTGTCCTCATGATAACAATCCTGTTGAGGACCACGATATCCTGCATGGGGAAGAAGCAACGATCGTTGATTATACTTTTGTCAAATTCCAGCATGATGGTATTGTACTGCCTTGCGCTACCCTGCGTCCTGAAACTATTTTTGGTGTTACGAACCTCTGGATCAATCCGGATATAGAGCATGTGAAGATCAAAGTGGAAAAGGATGGAAGAACAGAGTTCTGGGTGGTAAGTAAGGAGGCTTACAGGAAGCTCACTTTCACTGACAGGAAAGTGGAATTCATAGAGGATGTGCCATCTGCAGCCCTCATAGGTATAAAGGTGAAGAACCCTCTCACAGGCAATGATGTCATTACATTGCCAGCCTCCTTCGTAAGGGGAGAGAATGGTAGTGGGATCGTGATGAGCGTGCCTGCCCACGCACCCTATGACTATCTTGCCCTGAAAGACCTTTACGATAAGGATCTCTCACAGTACGGGCTCAGGGAAGACCTGCGCAATATAAAGTTAATTTCCCTGATAGCAGCTAAGGAATTCGGGGAATACCCTGCAGTAGAAGCCGTACAGCAGCTTGGTGTGAAGGACCAGAACGATCCCAAAGCCGAAGAAGCGACAAAGATCGTCTACAGAAGAGAGTTCCATGGCGGCGTGCTCAAAGAGAACACCGGGAAATATGCCGGCATAGCAGTTTCAAAGATCAAGGACGTGCTCACCCAGGACCTTATAGGTCAGGGCATAGGCGAAATATTCTACGAGTTCAGCGAGCCCGTGGTATGCCGCTGTGGAACGCCCTGTGTGGTAAACATGGTCGAAGGACAGTGGTTCCTCAACTATTCGAACCCGGAATGGAAAGAAAAGGTCTACAGATGTATTGAGAAGATGGAGGTCATTCCTGAAGAATACAGGGTGGAGTTCAACAACAAGGTCGATTGGCTTAAGGACAAGGCCTGTGCAAGGAAAAAAGGGCTTGGCACTCATCTGCCTTTTGATGATCAATGGCTCATTGAATCGCTTGGTGATTCCACGATCTATATGACATACTACATCACCAACAAGTTCTTTTCCCGCGGTATCGGACCGGAGCACCTCACCCCTCAGCTTTTCGATTATGTGCTCCTGGGAAAGGGCAGTGTGCAGCAGGCAGCAGCAGCTACAGGCCTAGATGAGCAACTCATAGCACAGATGAAAAGGGATATGGACTACTGGTATCCTGTGGATCTCAGGTCTTCAGGTAAAGACCTTGTACCAAATCACCTGCTTTTCTTCCTTTTCCATCATGTAGCTATATTTGAAGAGAATAAGTGGCCTCGGGCTCTTGCTGTCAATGGTTTTGTTTCCCTTGAGGGCCAAAAGATGAGCAAATCCAAAGGTCCGTTGCTTACTCTGAGGAACGCAGTAGATGAATATGGTGCTGATATCAGCCGTATGTACATACTTTCCAGTGCCGAACAGACACAGGACGCAGACTGGCGAAACAGCGGGGTCGAAGCTGCAAAGAAACAGGTGGATAGGTTCTACTCCTTTGCCAGGGAGATCATTGGATCAGGTGCAGTATGTGGCATGTGTGGAGAACTGAAGCTCATTGACAGGTGGATGCTTAGCCGTCTGCAACACCGTATAAGGGAAACTAACAATGATATGAGATCCCTGAGAACCCGCAGTGCCCTGCAAAATGCATTCTTCCTGCTACTTAATGATATCAAATGGTATCAAAAAAGAGGAGGCAGTAACCTACTCTATGATATGCTGGACACCTGGGTGCGTCTAATGGCACCATTCATGCCACACGTATGTGAAGAGATCTGGCAGGCATTGGGACATGAGGGGAATGACATTGTATCCCTTGCCCATTATCCAATATTTGATCCGGAACTGCTAAACAACAATGCGGAACTTGCAGAGGAACTTGTGGACAACACACTGGAAGACATTGAAGAGATACTGAAGGTCACAAAGATGACCCCTCAGAAGATAGTGTTGTATACGTCTGCAGCATGGAAAACAAAAGCTTTCCGCATGGCTCTTAAGATGCAAAGCGAAGGGACGCTTAACCCTGGTGTCCTGATCAAGGCTTTGATGGCAGAACCTGCCAACAGAACGTACGGAAAAGAAATACCTAAGTTCGTACAGAAGATAGTTCCTGATATCAGCAGCATGAAAGTGGAACGTTTGGAGATGTTCGATGGTTACGAACTGGACGAGCTTGCAATACTCAGAGAGAACCAGCAATTCTTTGAGAAAGAATTTAGCTGCACAGTAGAAGTTTACAGCTCTGATGAACCTGGTTACGACCCTGAGCACAAGTCAAGGTTCGCTGTTCCCATGAGACCGGCTATATATCTTGAATAAGTTCTAAGACTGCACCCTTGCAGTCTTTTTCTGATATGGGAAGTACAAGTTATAGGTAACTTTATTACCCTCTTTCTTAGTTATGGTATATCTTCCCTTCAAGGCATGGTCTTATGATATCCGCTGCTGAGCTTACAGGTATAGTATATGTCCTGGGCGCTGTTACCTTTGAGGAAATATGTGCCGTGGAAAAAGAGATATCCTATCTGAGGGGTCCTACTCAGGAAACAAGGTCGCTGAACGAACTTTGTATCGAAGCTGTAAAAGAACATCGTCTTGAATCAGTTTCTGCAGAGGATGTTTCTGGGGCAGGAACTGATGATAATGCATATCTCATAACAGGACCCAACGCATTTCCGGAAATACCTCCTGAGCTTAGCCAGGTAATTGATATTCTGAAGTTACCTGTGAGAAAAGTGGATATGGATACTATTTCAAAGAAATTGTTGAAAACCTTTCAGAAAAAAGTACACGGTCTTAAGACCAAAATCGAGGCTGTTGAAATTGACAGTGAAGAGATAAAAAAACTGGAATCGAAATATAGTGATCTGCTTAATCTATATTATGACTATGATTCATGGCTACCTGGAAGATTTGAGACTGTAGCCGATAACCTGATGGAAATAAGTAAAAAAATAGAACTTTTAAAACGATCGAACTAACAACAGGCAGGGTCTAATGGCAAGGGATAGAAGGGATACCTATTACTGGCGTGCAAAAGAAGAAGGCTATAGGTCAAGGGCCGCATTCAAGCTATTGCAGATAAATGAGAAGTTCAGTGTGATCAAAGAAGGCGATACTGTAGTTGACCTGGGGGCAGCACCCGGTGGCTGGTCCGAGGTCGCGAAAAAGCTTTCAGGCGGAAGGGTCATAGGGGTCGATCTGCAGCGCATCTCACCAATAGAAGGCGTGGAGACCATAAAAGGAGATATTACTTCCGAGAATACTATAAAGAAGATATTTGAACTGGTCGGTGAGGAAGGAGTGGATGTAGTAATTTGTGATGCAGCTCCTAACCTGTCAGGAAACTGGAGCTATGACCACGCCCGTTCCATAGATCTTGCAAGATCTGCACTGGGATGTGCGATAAGGATCCTTAAGCCAGGTGGTCATTTTGTGGTCAAGGTCTTTCAGGGGGACATGTTCAAAGGTTTCCTTGAAGAAGCAAGAACTGATTTTGTTCAAACAAAGTCATTTTCTCCTGTAGCATCCCGATCTCAGAGTGCAGAGATATACGTAATTGCAAATAAATTCCTTAAAGTGCCCGTGAAGAAAGGTGAAGAACTGGACGTGGAGATCACCAGTACAGGATCAACAGGCGATGGAGTGTTCAGGATCCAGGATTTTGTCGTTTTTGTCAAAGGTGCA
>NZ_MVQX01000093.1 GCF_002067275.1 Methanomethylovorans sp. PtaU1.Bin093
GATGCCCAGGTCCAGTGAGAACTCCCGAATAAGATCGTTACAGAAAGAATGGAATGTTGAGACCGTAATACCAGTTCCAACTCCAATGTGCTTTTCTATTCGGTCCTGCATCTCTCCGGCGGCTTTTTCGGAAAACGTAAGAGCAAGGATCCTGTCCGGAGATATCCCGTCCTTGATGAGTTTCAGTACTTTCTGCGTTATTGTCAATGTCTTTCCGGACCCAGGGCCTGCAAGGATGAACAGGGGACCGGAAGTATAAGATACTGCTTTTGATTGACCGGCATTGAGTTTAGTCATCAATACTTCTCCTTTAGAAACTCACTCAGCTATAGAAACCTCAAAATTGCCGTTTATTAGTTAGCCAGTTCATAATAAAGAGTAATAATTCCTTTATTTTTAGGTAGTTTTTCCAGTTTGTTACACATCCTGATCACAATAATATGTATCAGTTTCAGAATATAATAATCTTGCTCTTTTCTATTAGAGTTTAAACGTAGTTTTGTTATCTTTTACTATCGGAACAGATGGAAACAGATGCTGTTCCCGGGTCACTGTAATTTTATGGTCCACAGAGGTTGTATACACAGTGACCCGGTAGCATCGAACTCTTTTAGTTTAGAGTTGATACTTTTGTCCACCACCGACACCCATCACAGTTAGACATAAACTGCCTAATTGTGAATGTTTACTATATACAATACATGACCAATATATAACTTTTGATGCAATGAACTAATTACAATAGATTAAATATGCGTTATCACTTGAATGGTCCATACAAATATATAGCATATAGAATATTATTTCCCTAATGACAGATTTCACTCTTATTACCACATTATACACTCTTGAACCCGTACTGATCTGTGTTACAAGGCTCTCTCCCTCCAAGATCATCATATTGACAGAAGAGGACACAGCCGAAAAAAAAGTGCATGCTGAACAGTTGCTGGAAGCTACGTTTGGCAAGGTCATAGAGATCAGGAAGGCGATAACTTCTCTTTACGATCCTGTGAAAGTGGCCCGGGACGTGGCAACACTGATCGAGACAGAACATGCTCAGGGAAGAAAAATACTGATCAACGTATCAGGAGGCCGTAAACCGCAGGCTTTCGGGGCCCTGTTCGGTGCCTATGCACGCAGTGATATGGTATCACGGATAGTGTATGTGACAGAAGAAGATAACTTCATCATTGATTTCCCTGTACTGAGCTTCAATATCTCACCAACGAAGAAACTTATCCTGGAGCTTATAATGAACGGCACAGCTGCAGTAGAGGCTATTGCTGTCAAAGCAGGCATCTCCAAGGGCATGGCCTATAATCACCTAAGGGAGCTAAGATCCATGGGATATATCACAGATGAGGAGGGCTACAAAATAACAGATTCTGGAAGGCTTGCAGTGATATAAGTCTTCTCAGGATACGATCTATTTTTTGGATAATGCTGTTTGCGGTGTCCCATATGGGTCTTGCGTTTCAAAGACGCACAAAGCCACTTATAAAAAGAAGGGTTAGGCCCACAAGGGCCCAGAACAGCAAATTCACGCTTCAATGACCTTAATGCTGAAGGTAAGGGCCTGTCCGGCAAGAGGATGATTCACGTCTATGGTGATCGTTTCATCGGTCACCTCAGTTATCATTGCAGGCATTTCCTGGCCATCAGCATTGCCTAGCATGATTATCATGCCGATCTCTATCTCCGTGTCACACTGGAGAGCTGACCTTGGGAATGACTGTGTGAGGTTAGGGTCGTGTTCACCATAGGCTTCACTGGCTTCTATCCTGAAGGTTTTCTCCTCTCCCACTTCCATATCTCTTACGGCATCTTCGAAACCCCGTATGACCTGCTGTGCCCCCACAGTGAATTCAAGAGGCTCACCATAGTCTTCAGAACTATCAAAAACAGTACCGTCATCCAGTGTGCCGGTATAACCTATCTTTATGGTATCTCCATCTTTTATTGCCAAAAATATCAACTCTGTGCATGCAAAAAAGTAAATGCCCTTTTTTGTGTAAAGGAGGGATCTACATTACTTAGGTTTTTTGGTAATTTTGGTCTCTATACATTTGTTATTGCAAATCATTTACAACGCAAAGTCACAAGGACGCAAAGCTTGTTATTATTTCTTTGCGCCTTAGCGTCTTGGCGCCCTTGCGTTGATAAAAAAATTGCCCAAGTCAATTAAAAAGGACGTGTATCAAAATCCTCTGAAGCATCAAATAGCTGCCCCCATAGTGATTTTTTAGAGACCTTTCAATATCTTCCCGTATTTTTCCAGACTCTGCTGTCCTTTTTCCTGTGACTGGCTGTTCACAGAGAACATTATGTACGAAGGTAATGTTTCAAGACCAACGTACTCAAAGATACAATGAGTGATGTATTTTAAGAGTGTATGGATGTCCCCGTGGGCCCCGCTTTCCGAATACGTGTTCTCATCAGCTCCGGTGGTAATGGTCATCATGACCTTCTTTCCCTTTAACAGACCTTTTTCATAAAAACCCTGTGTGATGGGGTCAAATGCAAAGCCTGCTGCAAAGACCCTGTCCAGCCAGCCTTTCATGATTGCAGGCATACCAGTGAAGTAGATAGGGAACTGGAATATGAGCAGATCAGCCCATTTTACCTTATCCATCTCTTCCATTATGTCCGGCACAAAAGTACCCGTCTTAGTAGCATTGATCTGCTCAGGAAAAAGAGCCAGTTTATCCGGCTTTTTCCTTTGCAGGAAGTCACCAGCATCAAGCACAGGCTTGAAGTGCATGGCATAGAGATCGCTGACCTTCACCTTATGGCCGGCCTTTTCAAGTGTGTCCACAGCAACAGCCTTCAGAGCGGCGTTAAAAGATGCAGGTTCCTGGTGTGCATAGATATAGAGTACGTTCATATTGATCCCCATATCCTTTATGGGGTCGTACTATATGAGAATGGTCCTACGTCAAAGCTCAAATTGTAAAAGTGCCTGCATATCAGGAAGCAGACATATAAAAATAAAAAAATGCCACTCTGTCCAAGAGGGCATTTTCACTCTACGTATCTTATATCAGGCTTTGTTCTTGGATACATGCACTTCGTGCTGGGAGTAGAACCACAGCGGAATGTACAGACCCAGTACAATGAAACCTACAATTGTAGAGGTCCAGCCGATCTCAAGGCTGTTGAGATAGACTATACCAATAAGACACAGAGGCAGGTTGAAAAGACCAAAGAGCAGTGCAACGTTCTTCCAGCCGGATGGCGCCTTGAAAGGTCTGTCCAGAGCAGCAAGTCTTGGATCAGCCTTGGCCTTGACGTATGCGAACAGGCTGATACCGTTAGCACATACATATCCTATTGCAGATGCCGCCAGAATGGCAGTAGGTGTGCCGAAAGATATGAGCGCCAGGTTGAACAGAGCTATCACCATCATAGCGAAGACAGGAGTACCATTAGCATTGATCTTACCAAATATACGTGGCAGGTTGCCTTCAGTTGCCATGGAGTGCATAGCCCTGGCAGATCCCAGGAAAGCTGTCTGGATGATCAGTACCATTGCTGCCACAAGCATGATAATGGCTATGTATGTACCAACAGTGCCCAATGCGGCCTGAGCCAGCGGCAACATGGGAGAAACAGGTTGTGCAAGCACTCCTTCTACACCCAGGGTCCCTGTAACCGCTGCCTGGACAAGTATATAGGTGAACAGACAGACTGCACCACAACTGAACAATGCCTTGGGAACGTCAGAACCTGGTTTCTTATATTCAGGGCCATATATGGCCGCTGTTTCCCAGGCACATGCGCTCCACTGTGCCATTGCAAAAATACCCAGCAGGATAAGGATATGATGTAAATCCCAGGCCCAGTCAGCCGGGAACCATGAGCCAGTAATGTTGGACAGTATAAAATCACCAGTTGCAAAGGGAGACAATGTGATGATCGCCAGCGGTGCAAGGGACAGGAAAGCAAGTATATATCCCATGGTCGCACCACTTGAAAGACCTCTGGAATTGATTATCAGCAGGCCTGCAAATATCACAATACCGGAAGCAAGGGACAGACTATATGCTGAATACCCGGAAAGTGCCGGGATCAGACCCTGAAGATAACTTCCCACAAGGATAGCGAAAATAGCGAGCACAGGATTCCATGCGAACCAGTAGCTCCATGCACTGAAGCCCCCTATGAGATTACCTTTGTCGTATTTTGATTTGCCATCGCCTTTGAACACATTCTGGGCAAATCCGGGGAGTCCGGAAGCATTAGGGAAAGTTGTGGCAAGTTCTCCGTAGGCAAGGTTCTGCATAAAACCCTGAAACACGGAAAGACCCCACACGATAATTGCAAATGAGTATAGATAACTTGCAAAATAACCTATAGATGGTAATATAAGGAGAGGTACACCAATGGCAATAGCAAGACCCTGCTTCCAGTCAATGGTCCGTTCCAGACTACCGCCTTCACATACGACCTTGGAACATTGCGCTGCTTGCTGCCAGTCAACTCCTTCTTCTTTAGAAGCCATAATTATCACTCCTTTATTTTAAATACTTAACTTAGCTGATCCTATCCAACTATATGAGAGAAGTAAGGCCGGTGTCTTGCACCGCAATTTCCCGGCCTTTGCGACCTGAACGAAGTTACTTCAGCTTCC
>NZ_MVQX01000094.1 GCF_002067275.1 Methanomethylovorans sp. PtaU1.Bin093
AGCCATCAGGAATGCTGCAAATAAGTATCATACGACATACCTGCTCGCAAAGGCAGGACTTCCCGTACCGGCTACCTTCTCAGTGCAGGACAGGGACAAAGCCATTGAAATAATAAATGAACTTCGGGATGCAGTCGTAAAACCCGTCTTTGGCTACAAGGGAAAGGGCATCATCAGGGTCAGGGATGGAAAAATGGTAGAGCCTGATGGTACAATCTCACAGATCCCATGGAAAGAGCAGATCACACAGATGATCGATAGCTGGGGAATGCTCTACATCCAGGAGTTCATAGAGAACCAGGGAAGGGATATACGCGTTTTTGTAGTGAACGGCAAGGTGCTGGGTTCCATATACCGCAGCGCGCAGAAAGGCCACTGGATAAATAACCTGAGCCAGGGGGGCACATCGTCACCTTGCAGCCTTACCCCTTCACAGGAAAGGATCTGTGCGAAGGCTGCAGAAGCCGTAGGCACTGTATTTGCAGGAGTGGATCTCATCGAAGGGCCGGGTGGCACGATGGTGCTCGAGGTAAATGGCACTCCTTCCGGAGCAGGTATATATAGCTCATGCGGAGTTAATGTTGCCGGACATATTCTCGACTACATACACTTAAGAGAATGATCAAATGATATCTGAAGTTATATTTACGAGGCCTGCTTAATGGATGAATATAAACAATGTATCGTTGTAAGAGATGATCTGAAACTTTCAAAAGGTAAGCTTGCAGTACAGGTTGCACATGCAGCGGTTTCTGCCAGCAGCTGGGCTTCAAGATTCGTTCTTGATAACTGGAAAGAAGGCGGACAGAAAAAAGTGGTGCTGCGGGTCCCGGCGCTAAAAGACCTTTTCGAGCTAAAGGAAAAGGCAAGAAGAGAAGGATTTCCCACTGCGCTCATCGCTGATGCCGGCCTCACGGAGGTTGAACCCGGAACAGTGACCGTCCTTGGCATCGGTCCTGCAAGATCTCAGGATATTGACAGGATCACCAAGGACCTGAAACTTCTTTGATCTCATATCGATAGCAAATAATTCATTCAGGCAAGCTGCTGATGTTAATAGCAACTGCGCTGGAAATATTCTTTGTCGTTTAAAGCCCGGAAACTGCAGGGAGATGATGAGCTGAAAGTTACATGCCAACTTCGCTGTGGATATGATTGATATAGTCCCAGAACTATAGAGCCACTCATGCAGGTCCCTGAAACAGAACACATTATAGGCATGGAATTATATGCAACGACAGCCGAAGGCATTGGAGGCATGCTCAGGCAGGAGCCGGAGGATTTCATAGTAAAGGAAGTGTCAGGCTGGGAAGTGGAGGGTTCCGGAAAATACCTTATATTGGAGCTCACCAAGAAGGACTGGGACACGCATCATATTATGAGGGACCTGTCCAGGGCGCTTGGTATCAGCCAGAAGCGCATTGGTTTTGCAGGGACCAAAGATAAAAGAGCTGTCACCACCCAGCGTATTAGTATATTTGATATCCCAGTGGAAAGCATTGAAAAAGTACACATCAAAGACGTGCAGCTGACCTCTCTCGGTAGATACAGGAGAGCTGTGGAACTGGGAGATCTGCTGGGAAACCAGTTCAAAATAACAATACGTGACATATCTCTTGAAAAAGATGAACTGAAAAATAGAATGGATGGGATCACTTCCGAGATCAGAGCCATGGGAGGAGTGCCTAATTTCTTCGGAATACAGCGTTTTGGCGCCATCCGGCCTGTAACACATCTGGTAGGAGAAGCTCTTGTCAGAGGCTCGGCTGAAGAAGCTGCCATGATATATATTGCTGCAAGTTTCAGGGAAGAGCCGGAAGAAACAAGGATAGCAAGGGATGAAGTAAGGAACACCAGGGACTTTGCACAGGGACTGCGAACATTTCCCCCGCGGCTTAGGTATGAACGTGCTATGATGCACTATCTTGTGGAGCATCCAGATGACTATAAAGGCTCTTTTTCAATGCTGACAGAAACCATGAGCAGGATGTTCGTACACGCATTCCAGTCATACATATATAATAGAGTGATCTGTGCAAGAATTCAAGCCGGGATCCCCCTTAACCGGGCCATTGAAGGAGATATCGTATGCTTCAAGAACAGTGAGTCTTTACCTGATACCTCAAGGACGCAGCGGGTCAATGCCGTGAACCTGGATGGGATGAACAATCTGATAAAAAGAGGACGGGCATTCGTCACTGCACCGCTTTTCGGATACGACACCGAAATGGCTTCAGGTATTCCCGGAGAACTGGAAGCAACAATAATAGATGAACTCAAACTGAAACCAGAGGATTTCAGGTTGCAGGAAATACCCACAATGGCTTCCAGAGGACAGAGAAGAGAGATACTGCTCAACGTACAGCCACGGTTCGAGGTCCTTGAAGATGACCTGAACACCGGAAAGCAAAAAGTGATGGTGGACTTCTCCCTTCCTAAAGGAAGCTATGCCACCACGGTGCTGCGCGAATATATGAAAGTGGACCCTCTTAAGATGAGCTAACACCTTTCTTTCTGCCTTTCCAGCATGGCGCACATAAAAGCCTTGAATGGCGGGGAAGGCCTGCCCGGTCTTGACTTGAACTCCGGATGGAACTGGGATGCAAAGAAGAAAGGATGTCCGGGAAGTTCACATATTTCCATGCGGTTCCTGTTGACCCCGGAGAACACAAGCCCTTTTTCCTGCAATTTGTCCACAAAATTGGGATTTACCTCATATCTGTGCCTGTGACGTTCCACTATGCTACGTGACCCGTAGATCTTTTCTGCGAGGGAACCTGGTTTAAGCTGGGCCTCATAATCTCCCAGCCTCATTGTGGCTCCCATGTCCTCCACACCCTCCTGCTCGGGAAGTATATCTATGACCGGATAAGGCGTATCCTCATTGAACTCAGTGCTGTTCGCTCCTTTAAGACCCAATACGTTCCTTGCGAACTCGACCACTGACAGCTGCATTCCCAGGCACAGGCCCAGGAATGGGATGTTGTGCTCGCGTGCATACCTGATGGCCATCATTTTGCCTTCAGTACCTCTTTCTCCGAATCCACCGGGGACCAGAATGCCATCATAATCATCAAGCTTCCTGAGACACTCTGGATCCTGCTCCAGCGTTTCTGCATTGAGCCAGTCAGTGACATAGTCACAGCCACATTCGATGGACGCATGTTTTATGGATGCACTGATGCTGAGATATGAATCCTCAAGGTGAGTATATTTTCCTACTATGCATATTTTCACCTGTCCTTTCAGATTATTCATGCGTTCCACCATTTCGGTCCAGGAGGGATCATAACTGGCAGATTTCAGACAAAGCCTTTTAATCAGATATTGAGTAAGGCCTTCCTTATCCATCAAAAGAGGCAGTTCATATATGTCCCTTGCATCATGGGCACTGATGACAGCTTCTTCAGGTACATCACAGAACAGGGATACCTTTGAGATGGTGCTCTTTGATAGGGGCTCCCTGCACCTTGCAACTATGACGTTCGGCGTAAGTCCCAGTTCCCTGAGCTCTTTGACCGAATGCTGGGTTGGCTTGGTCTTCTGCTCACCCTGGGTATCTATTGGCACCAGTGTCACATGCACAAAGATGAGGTCTTCTGATCTCTCTTCCCGGTGCATCTGCCTGACAGCTTCAAGGAAAGGCATACTTTCAATGTCACCTACCGTGCCGCCTACTTCAATAAGGCAGATATCTGCACCGCTCTTTGCGGCAACTTTCCTTATTCTGTCCTTGATCTCATTGGTTATATGAGGAATGATCTGCACGGTCTTTCCCAGATAATCACCCCTGCGTTCCTTCAGGATCACAGATTGGTAGATCTTACCTGTAGTTAGATTATGGTCCCGGGTAAGTTCCGTATCCAGGAAACGTTCGTAGTTCCCAAGATCAAGATCGACCTCTCCTCCGTCCTTAAGCACGAAGACCTCCCCGTGCTGATACGGACTCATAGTTCCCGCATCAATGTTAATGTATGGGTCGATCTTAATAGCTGTTACCTTATAACCTATGTTCTTAAGGTTCCTACCAATGGATGCAGCAGTGATGCCTTTTCCAAGACCGCTCATAACTCCGCCTGTAACTATGATATATTTCATGTAGATCAACTACCCAGATCACTTGAATATTGGAAGCTTTATTAAGAGATATACACAGAATGCTGTGAAAAGTATCGATAAGACAACAGCTAAATAAAAACCCAGCACAGGACTGATCCCATTCGCAAATATACTTGAGACCGTCAGGATGAATAAAAGGAGCAGCAGAATTCCTGAAAGAAAGACCGTAGCCTTGGAGATCACATGTTCATAACTGTTTTTCAGCATTCCTGCCGATATTTCCGGAAGCTGCTCTTTCCAGTTACCTGCAGACTTCTTGTTCTTTACATAGACATCATTAGGTGCTGAGAGGGAATCATCCACCTGGATGCATTTTGTATCCTTGCCAGTAAGAGGCTGACCCAGGACCATGGAGAAACTACTTTTTCTCGCACCGTGGCTAACTGTTACATGCACATCTCCCTGATAGATCTTTTTGCCGTCAAAAGGAATTCTGACCACCACAGGGATATAATCTTCATGGGTCACGTATGGATTGTCCTCAAGTATTGTGACATTTTGCTTAAGAGTATCACTTACAGAAATATGTACATGGGTAGGTGAACTGTAATTGATGATCACTATCTCAAAGCTCTGTTCTTCCCCGGGAGAGAGAGGTATCTCCATAGATTCCATATCAAACTCAATGGAATTTATCCCCAGTCTGTTAATATGAACTACCTGCAATTTACCTTACCTCATTCCCTCAGATGCGGAGGCAGCATGTTAGGTATGCCATCATCTATTGGATAATATTCATTGCACTTTTTACAGTACAATGTACCTGTTATAACTTCGTCACCCTCTTTGCTCTGCACGTTCAGAAGAAGGTCACCTTTGCATAAAGGACAGGCAAGAATCTTCATCAGGTCCTCTTTCACATCTGTTCACCACCACCAACATGCATTACAGTAAATATCAAGGTTTTGGTGATATTTCAATAATCAGATACATTAATCTAGATACCATCCATTACATATTTGCATGCTCGACCTCCTGCTCAAAGTTCTGGATTTTGCTATCCCGATACTGATAACGATAGCATTGGGGCTTTTTGGCACAGGGCTTCTGATAGAGCTCGGACTGATGCAAAAGTTATCCATAGTGGCTGGTCCTCTTTTCCGTCATACCAATCTTCCGGATAGCTGTGCTTCGGCATTTGTGGTCTCTCTGGGCTCCGCTGTTGCTGCTAACAGCATGGTGGTACAGGTTCGCAACAGTGGCTGTATCAATGACAGAGAGGCAATGCTGTGCGCCCTGCTCAACAGCACTCCTGCCTATATAAGAGAGATACTTACATACCAGATACCAATAGTACTACCGGCCCTTGGATACTTCGTAGGCGGCTTCTATGTAGGCGTATTTATAATTACGGCAATAGTGAAGATCTCAATAGTGGTTATCCTTAGCAAGCTGCTGCTTGAAAAAAACAACTGCAAGATGGCCGATACAGCGACCCGGAAAAAGGTTTCCTTTAAAGATGCGATAAAGAGAACCTTTGTGAAAGAGAGACGTCTGTTCACGAGGATAGCGTTAGTATATCTGGCTATGACAACCATTGTGTTCTATTTGAGAGAAAATGGGGCCTTTGAGGCATTCAGCGTTCTGCCACTTGCAGAGATCTTTCATATCCCTTCTGAGAGCATCGTTCCCCTCACAACCTATATCGCGAGCCCTATCGCGGGGATATCATTACTCGGACCCATGCTTAGTGACAATGGGATCTCGCCTGTGCAGGCAATGATAGTACTTATGCTGGGAAGCATGTTCATGCTACCGATATTCGGTATAAGGTCACTTCTTCCCAGATATGTATCCCTTTTCGGAGCGAAAGTTGGTACGAAGATAGTAGGGATATCAGTAGGCATCAGTATGCTTGTCAGGTTGGCAATACTGATCATTCTGTTACAGGTAGCTGCATAAAAGAAATGCTAGAGCCAGATGCTGGCTCTGCACGGGATCTAAAAAAGCCTGAAAACATTAACTGAGATCAGGAGGTCATATTTGCAGGCGGGATCAGTACAGTGTCTATCACATGGATCACACCATTACTGCACTCGATGTCAGTCTGTATGACCTTGGCACCACCCACAAAAACACCCTCGTTAGTAACCTCTACATCAAGCATGTTACCTTCAAGAGTGGTTATGTTCCCCATACTAACAACGTCCTCAGCCATGTACTTGCCTGATGCCACATGATAGGTAAGTACTTTTGTCAGTTCGGTTTTGTTAGCCAGCAAGCCATTCAAAGTTTCTTTAGGGACTGCTGCAAACGCATCATCTGTAGGCGCAAAGACCGTGAAAGGCCCTTCTCCGCTAAGAGTTTCTACTAGATCCGCTGTTTGTACAGCCGTAACCAGAGTATTGAAAGAACCTGCATCTATAGCTGTCTGAACGATGTCCTTTTGTTCAGTTACTGTGCTCTCATTGCCTGCTTCTGGTTGTTCTTCTGGCTGTTCCGTACATCCTGACAGCATTAAGCTGAATGCTATCAGTAAAATTACAATAACCCATTTTTTCATTTAATACCTCCCTTTTTAAACGAATAACTTTCTATCTTAAAAGATTTAAGACTATCTTTTCTAAAAACTTCCAAAATAGGTGTATTGAAAATCCAGCACTATAGAACCCCACTATCTTGAAGTGAGGAGCAAATTTTTCAAAATGGTCCTGTACTTCGTGCAGATAATGGTATTTTTGTGCTTGCAAGATCATTTTATTGAAGACACTGCAGAGTGGAATTTATACATGCAACATAAGCAAATAATATATAGTTGTAATATTAAAATGAAATTGGGTAAGGGTTTAAAAAGCATTACATTAGCCGCACAAATTCTCCTGGCGGTTAGTTGAGAGCCACGATCAGACATTGGCAGAGTGAGCTGTGGAATTTAGATAAATTTCAGACACGAGGATCAGTTCTTTATCACATACCAAAATAATTCCTGTTCCAGGACAGGACTAAAACTCAGAAAAATAGCGCTTTGTTGTCAATGAGGAAGTAAAGATGTATTTCAATGTTTACTCCATCCCTTCGTTCATATCGTGTATCATTCTTTGTATTCTTCTCTATTACATCAAGGACTAGAAAAAAACCCCTGGTTCAAAATACATACCTCTGCTTCTGAGCTCCATAGCTTTTTATTCTTTTTTTTATGCACTTGAGATATCGTCTACAGATCTTCAAACACTTATGCTTTTCTACAAGCTGGAATACATAGGGATAGCCTTTGTTCCTTTATTCTTCCTGCTATTCGTTATGAGCTACAGTGGGAAAAAGAACATATTGCCGATTCCCTTATTGGCTTTTTTTATGGGAATTTCGATCACAACCATTCTTGTTGTTTTCACCACAGAACACCACACATTGTTCCACAGGATCTACTATATAAATTATGATGGCTTGTTCCCGGTATTGGACTATGATCCTGGTATATGGTACTGGGTGCATTTTTCATATACCATCCTCTGCACCATTCTGGGTCTTATTCTTCTTTTCAGTATGCTGCCAGGAACACTTCCCGTTTTCCGCAAACAGATCGCTATTGTAATACTCGGTTCTTCCATACCGCTTTCAACCCTTCTGATCCATCTGGCCGGAATGACTCCATGGGGCATCGATCCTTCTTCCTTTTCCCTCACATTGAGTGCGATCATTATATTTATAGGATTTACACAATACAAATTGTTCAATCTGACCCCTCTGGCTCGGAGCCTGCTTTTTGAGAATCTTCCCGAAAGTGTCATGGTTTTTGATACGAAACAGAGAATTCTGGATTATAATAATTCTGCTATAAATGATCTGTACATAAAACCAAAGGACGTAGGAATGCATGTATCGGAATTGCCTGAACCATGGTGTAATCTTTTAAATAGAAAAACCGATGCCATTGAAAAAAAGAATATAGAGGTCAGGGAGGAAATTGAAGGTTCAGCATTCTGGTTCAATATTACATTCCTGCCCTTGAATGACAAACGTGGGAATACTATGGGACAGATGGTGGTCATAAGAGATATCACTGGCATTAAGAATCTGGAAGGGTCCTTGCTTCAGGCAAAAGTTGTTGCTGAAACTGCAAGCCGCACAAAGAACGAGTTCCTTGCCAACATGAGCCATGAACTACGTACTCCTCTTAACTCAATAATTGGTTTTTCGGACGCCATGCTGGAAGGATATTCCGGAGAACTTAGCCCTAAACAGGATCACTATCTTCAGCACATCTCAAACAGTGGCAATCAACTGCTCAACCTTATCAATGGAATACTGGACATCGCAAAAATAGAAGCCGGTAAGATGGAACTTTCTCTTGGGACGATCTATATTGAGCCCCTTCTGACAGAGATATTGTCCGCACTAAAGCCTCTTTCAAGTAAGAAAAAAATAAAGATAAGTATACAGAGGGAAAAAGATACGAATGCTGTAGTAGCTGATGAGGCGAAACTGAAACAGATCATATACAACTTGCTCGGAAATGCTATCAAGTTCACACCTGAAGGAGAGGAGATCAACATTTGTATAGGGACGGTAGAGAAAATGGTACGCATCTCAGTTATTGACAATGGCATCGGCATATCTCCGGAGGATCAGAAAAAACTGTTCAGGCCATTCACACAACTGGATTCGACTTACAGTCGCAGGTATCAGGGTACTGGCCTTGGGCTTGCACTAACAAAAGAACTGGTTGAATTACATGGTGGCAGGATATGGGTGGAGAGCGAAGTAGGTAAAGGCTCTAAATTCTCTTTCGAAATACCAGCTGCTTAACTTAGTATATCTTCCATCTTTTGATCTGCAGGTATTGGACAGTGAAGAAATCATATTTTTCATATAGCAAGCAGCTATGGTTGCAGAAAGAGCATCTTTTCATGAAGAGATGATGGAATTGCAACAGCCTGATATCTTTTTTTGGCTTTGTAGAAAACATACATATTATGTTTTAACCACTGAGTTCACAGAGAACACAGAGGGTGGCAATATTTATTCATCTCCGTGAACTCTGTGTACTCTGTGGTTGCATCTGCCCACAGTTGGGATTGTAGCGTGACGATTTCTA
>NZ_MVQX01000095.1 GCF_002067275.1 Methanomethylovorans sp. PtaU1.Bin093
GACAGCTTTTTGCTTTAACTTACATCAATTGAAGACACTCAAACATAAAGGAATTATTTAGGATAGCGGTAGCTACCCTAAAATAAAAGAAAAAATGCAAAAAAGAAAGCAAAAGCAGAGATAGAGAGAATGAATGTCACTTCAAGCTTATGATGACATAAAAAACAGAGGGTTAATCAGAATCCTCTATTAGTTGTGAGGACATTCCTGATTTAAGCTTATCGTTCACTTTCAGGTATGGTCATTCATGAAAAAAGAGAGATTCCTTGTATATGCTTCAGTATTCCTCATAATGGGATTATCCAATGCTGTCATACCCGTGCTTCCAGAACTGGCATCAAGAGATCATGCGGCTCATAGTGCCTTGACTTCTTCTTTATTGTTTTCGGCATATTTTATCGGTGCATTTCTTACGATGTTGCCATTTGGCCTTTTGTCTGATAGATACGGAAAGAAAAAACTCATCGTTTTCAGCATGTTTCTCACTTCTATCGCAGGAATAATGTTGGTGAGATTAGAAGGGACCTATTATCTTACTCTTGCCAGGTTGATAGAAGGTACTGCATGCGGGGCTTTTTTTCCTTCGGCATATTCTTTACTTTCAGAATATAAAGAAAAGACCAGATTTTTTGGTGAGCTCAATTTCCTGCTAAATGCCGGTTTAGCAGCAGGCGTTATTATTTCGGGTTACCTTGCACAAAATTTTATCAAAGGAGGTATTTTACTGTTCACCATATTTTCTATCTTATTGCTCTTCATAGGTCTTCGGGATCTATACTATGCTGAAAAAGTGAGAGATAGGAACAACATCAGGTCGGTAGATATCCACACAGACGCTGTTTCAGATATAAAGAGCATATCTTTCCGGAAAAATAATCTGATAATATGGTCAAGTTCGTTCTTACTATTTGGAGTCACAGGAGTGGTGTTAGCCCTATATCCGGATTATAGTGCCGGTCTTTTGAGCAAGACTGAGCTTAGCATGGCCATTGCAGGGATGTATGCCAGTTCAATGATAACAAACATCGTTGCAGGAAGGCTTCACCTGCACCATGCAGCTATGTTCAGAAGTGGGCTTATCCTTGCTGCATTGGGCACAACGCTTGCTGTATACCTTCCAATACCCGGTTTTATTTTAGTAGGTACAGGATCAGGCATAGGTCTTATTGGACTTCCTGTAGCAGTATCTTTCATGCAGGGCAACAGAGGCCTTTTGATGGGGATATTCAACACATATACCTATGCAGGCATGGGATTCATGCCGATCATTGCAGGTACACTGATTCCTGGGTCTGGATTTAGGCCTGTTTTTTTCTTATGCAGCCTTGCTCTTTGTCTGCCTGTGTTCATGAAATACAGAGTGGAAAGTGAGAGTAAAGTATAATTTGACTAGAAAGAAAAAAGACCACCGGTTGCTGTCGGTGGTCTGGGGTTGGATGGTGGTTGGCTGATGGACCGGATCCTTATCCAATGTAGTATGTTACCTGTACTGACATTGAAACTGTGGACTCGCCCGGCTCAATGGGTGTGGAAACCTTTCCTGCTCCTGTATCCATCGCTGCTTCTGCCACTGGGTAGTAGATGGAGTTCCCATTCTCGGATATGGATGCTGTCTGCACACCTGTGACCTTAAGATCCAGGCTGCCGGCAAGGGCATTGGCCTTTGATGAGGCATCGGCTATGGCTTCGTTCATGAGGTCTTCACGGAGCTGTTCCTGCCTGTCATCAGATACTGAGAAGGAGATGCTTCCTATCTGATTGGCTCCTGCGGCTGTTGAACTGTCGATGATCTGGCTCAGGTTGCCGATCTTTGTGGTTGTGACCTGCACACTGTTGGATGCTGAGTAACCTGTGATGGTCTGTTCCCTGTCATAGTTGTAGACCGGGTACACGGATACATAGGATGTCTGTATTTCCCTGTCCTCCAGACCCAGTGCCTTGAGTTCTGCGACGACAGCGCTCATGAGGGCTGCGTTCTGATCGGATGCGTCCTTTGCAGTGTCAGCCTGGACCACGACACCTATGCTTAAAGAGGCTGTGTCAGGCACCACCTTCTCTTCGGCATACCCACTCATGGTTATTGTGTCGGCAGTGTTCGATCCATTCTGCGAAATGGCATATATCGTTAACGCCATTACCAGCAGGACGACTGATAACGCAATGATAGCTAAATATGATCTATCGTTTTTATTTTCCTGTGACATTTTCACACTCTCCTTGTTAGATGCATTATTAACCGGTGAGTCTGTCTTGTCATGGCCGGTTATTGCATGTTATATAAGGAGCTGCACATATTAAAGAATTGTCTAAACTTCAAATGAATTTGTAGTTATATGTGAAGATAGATACCGGTAATAAAAATACAACTTATTTGAATCCCACATCTTCAAAAATTAGATAGTACCTGTTTCCCACATTTACATCTTTGTTAATAAGCTCGATATAATTTATGTTACTATATATTCTCTTTTCAGTATGAAGTTACAGTATTAAGTATCCTGAGGATTTATTATCTACTACAATGTTAAAACAAAAGAAAAAAGATTATGCGAGAAACCATTGCAAAGCTGAATTATACACAGTACATCATGGGGAAGGTGGCAAATATGGATCATATTAGGGATTATATCAGTGATTTTTTCGGGTTCATGAAAAAGGCAACAACATCCGTTCAGACGGTGGATGCCATAAGAGAACGTCTGGAAGCTGCAGGCTTTATGGAGCTGGAAATGAGTGAGCCATGGACGTTGAATGCGTCGGGGAAATACTATTTGACCCCTTATCCTTCCATGTTGGTGGGCTTTACTGTCGGAAGCGGTCAAATTCTGGCAAAAAGTGTTAAGATGATCGCTGCTCACACGGACAGTCCCGGATTCAGGATCAAGCCCGATCCGGAAGTGAACAGTGAAGGAATGCTGACACTAAACGTGGAACGTTACGGCGGACCTATTCTAAATACGTGGTTCGATCGTCCTTTATCCATTGCCGGAAGAATAGCGGTGAGGTCCGATGAGGTTCTGAGGCCGAAAGTGATCCATCTGGATCTCCAAAGACCTCTACTTATCATTCCCAATCTGGCCATACATATGAACCGCGAGGTCAATAAAGGCGTGGAGATCAAGGTCCAAAAAGAAATGCAACCTCTTTTGACCCAGTTGCTTGAAGATGAAATTAAAGGTAACCATCTTCTGGAGCTGGTTGCTAAGGAGGCTGGGGTCAGTCGTGAGGATATCCTGGACATGGACCTGAACGTCTATTGTTATGAAGAAGGTATGTTGGTGGGCTCAAAAGAGGAATTCATCTCATGTCCGAGGATCGACGATCTGTCCATGGTATACGCTGCTATGGAAGCTCTTGTAGGGTCGGAACATAAGGACGGGATCAACATGGTTGCATTCATGGACAATGAGGAAGTAGGTTCTATGACCAGGCAAGGTGCCGACTCTGTGATGTTGAGCAATGTTCTTGAAAGGATCCTTATGGGAACGACAGGGAGGGAACAACAAGCCACCCTGCAGGCCATGAACTTCTTTGTGATCTCAGCCGACTGTGCCCATGGATTACATCCCAATTACAGTGAAAAGAGCGATATCACCAATAAACCTGTTATGAACAAAGGCATAGCTATCAAGATCAGTTGTAATCGTTCTTATGCATCTGAAGTGGATACCATTGCAGCTTTTCAACAGCTGTGTGACAAAGCAGGTGCGAAATATCAGAAATTCGTGAACCATTCGGACCAGTCGGGAGGAACTACCCTGGGTCCGTTGCTTACCAAATATATGCCTGTTCATGTGGTGGATGTAGGAGTACCGATGCTGGCAATGCATTCTGCCAGAGAGCTGACGGGCAAACAGGACTTCCTGGATTCTATAGAGATATTCAGGACATTTTACCAGTTGGAGGAGTGATAAATATGATGGCATAGTTTGATATACTGGATATTTTTTCAGTTTCTCCAAAAAAGAAAGATAGCTGGAAAGTAAAGTTTAAAAATCACATTTCTTTTTCTTCACTATGATTTTTATGTTTGTTATACAATACCAAATATAACGAACCAATACATATGTGAAGTCCACCTAATGCCACAAATATGCTGTTTTTACTGGATCCTGCAGCGATAAAAAAGCATGCTAGAAACGCATTCTAAGTCAGAAGAAAATATTTAAAAACAGAGGCGGTCCTGAAAACTACGGGAAAACTTGAGAAGTTGGTCACAAGGCTTGACCTCCAACAATGAAGTTTATTACGGGATCAGGTTTTATCCTGTCCTGAATTTACTTCACTTTCCAGCTTACGCGTTCATGAAGTTTATTACGGGATCAGGTTTTATCCTGTCCTGAATTTGCTTCACTTTCCAGCTTACACGTTCATGAAGTTTATTACGGGATCAGGTTTCACCCTGTCCTGAATTTGCTTCACTTTCCAGCTGACTTCCTTGTGACCAATTTATAGTATCTATTTAATGATATAAATTGCTGACGGTCATATTACTGCAAGTTATTTAATGAAGTGAATACATGACTCAAAATTGTGTCTTTTATTTTTGAATTCCGAATGATTAAGGTTTAAGGTCATGAAATTTGGTCTCATTTATTTTCATGAGAAAACCTGGATGCCGAACTGAGAGATGTTATCCTTTGCCTTTCTGGTGTTTACTCCTACAGATACGATCCCATTAACCATCTTCAGTATGGACATCATCTGGAAGAACAAGACCACAAAGACAGAATGTTTCATAATAAGCAACTACAATTTCTGGCAACGTTCACAGTAGTAGATGGACCCGCCCAGATAATTCTCTTTAAGCTTATTACCTCCACAGATAGGGCAGGGAGTTAATAATGAATTTTTGCTAAACATGGTAATGTAACTACCAGATCTGCCAAATAGGTCCTTCTCGGTATCTCTTCCGTTGTTTTCGGTCATTTTCTTCAAAACTGACTTGAGCGCACCATATAACTTTTTGAACTCGTCATCAGAGATATCCGCTATTTTGCGTTTCGGATGGATCCTTGCAGTAAACAGGATGTCCTGAAGAACTCCGTTTCCGAGCCCTGGTATCCGTTGTTCTGTTGCAAGGAAAGCCTTAGCCGATAGCTTTAAAACCTTTTCGTTTTTAAGGGAGCAAAAATAGTCAAGATCAAAGTCATCGCAAAGGGGGGATGTTTTTTCCTTTGCAGCAATATAATATTCGTTATTATTATCACCATCTCGATATACGCTTAAACCACCATACATCTGTATGAAGGAAACCAATGCGGTCCTATCCTCAAACTCAATAAATAGCTGGTGTTTCTTCCAGCATATGTGTACCCTGCACACATTTAAAGTAATATTATTAACGGTAACTAAAAAAAAGGTATTCTCCTATAAGAATTTATCTAAATGCTCTTCAGATGATAATTAAGCAAAACATGGTCACACATCGCCTGCTTTCGATAACAGATAGATCTGTGAGGATTTAGTTCTGTAGAAAAGGATCAAGAAAAAAATAATGGAGATCAGAAGATAATAGATGCAAACGCAATTGTGAGCGCAAGACCCAAAAAGCATTCTGTAAGCTCTGACACGGAATCACCTTATGTGAAAAGAACGGCTACGATCATAGACGAAACATAGCAGAGTAAAGCTATATGGATTGTTGTTTTCAAGCACGTTTTTTCACTCGTTTTTTTGGCGCATATATAAGCAAATAAAGTATAAAAAGGTTACTATATTAAAAGACTTTTTAGGAGATTGACATCTCTTGTATAAAAATCGGGTTTATTTCAACTGCCATGAAGCATCTCAGTAAAAACTAAAAAATGACATAACATCATTAGGTCACACCATAAATTAGTTTAGCGTTTTGGGAATGGTAAAATTCGTATCTGCATATACCAGTCCATTTCTGTTGATAGTATCCATTTGTACAAAGCGGATTCTTAGTTCAATTCTATTTCCATCAGGAGGTGCTGGTAAACTATCCTCGATAATACCCACTTGTTCAGCCGAGGGAGGAATAAGACCTCCTATTACAGCCCTAACAATTGTAATATTTGATCTTTTTTCAAATGAGGTGTCTATCAAATAACTTCCTGATAAAAAAGATATTTCTTTATCAAGAGTTGATTTGGTCGATTCTTCAAATAATTCGCTTTTAACAGCTTTTTGAAGATTGGCACTTAAGATAAGCCCCAGTAAAATCAAAACGCAAATAGTTATAATGTTGCGCCTGATAAATTTTTTTAATTCGAATAATTCCATTTTACTGGTTTTATGAATTTTATTCAACCACAAAATAACAGAAGCAGCAAACTGAATAGCAACCATATTGGTAAAAACCAGCAAAAAGGCCCCCATGGCTAATGTTATTTCACCTCTTGATAATAATATACTCCCTGATGCCAGTGGTGGCACCAGAGCCGTGGAAATGGCTACGCCGACAATACCTGTGTTCAGACGAGGGGAAATAGTAGCATATGCTGCAGCAGCTCCACCTGCCAGGCCAATCATTAAGTCAAATATATTAGGTGCTGTCCTGACAATGATTTCATTAGTTAGAAACACATTTCTGTGAATAAGACCAATAATGAAAGCTGTAACGACAATTCCGATGACTCCTTTGATCAATGTAGAAACACCAGTTCTGAAGAGATCGTGATCATTATCTGCTAATGCTAAGCCCATACCTATTATTGGTTCCAGTAACATAGCTATGATCATAGCTCCTATTACTACAGCAGGACTATTAGCTAATAAGCCATAACTTGCAATGACAGTGGCAAGAATATTCATAAAGAAATATGACCAGCTGAAAAATGCATTATCTCTAATGGTTTTGTATGTGACACCATCCCTTAAAAAGACACTTTTTTCACTAACTCCCATATTCGTACCCCCACATTTAGGTTACATTGATACTTATCTTTTCGAGTTTGTTTTTACGCCAATAAACATCTCATAAGAATTTTCACATATAGAGCTTCTGCTTAAAGCATATCTTTTTTTGTCTTCGCAGAACTAATTTATGTCATTTTTAGTTTTATATGGATAGTCACTTTTTGTAGTGATGGAGAAGATAGATAGAGAAAAAAAAAGAAACATAATGATCTAAACTTCGGATATACCCTCAAATAAAAAAAAAGCATTAAAATACATTGACCACTTCGACATGTATAATGACAGCAGAAAAATCGCACTACCTCACACCGCATGAAGTGGCTAAAAAGCTTAGGGTCGAAACCAAAACCGTGCATACATGGCTTCAGGAAGGGACCATGGATGGCGTAAAACTGGGCAGGCTCTGGAGAATTCCACGCTCTCAACTTGAGCAGGCAAACGATAATTCTTTTACACTGAACGCCCGGATATTAAATGTTAAAGAGATCCCTCGCAATATGTGCGACTATGATAAGGTAAGAGAAGAATGGAGCAATGCGATTCCCGAGTATTTCAACTTCGGATATGACGTTATTGATGCCTGGGCAAAGGAAGACCGCAATAAACTTGCCATGATATGGGTCAATCAGCAGGGAGAAGAGAAAAAGTACACCTTCAGAGACATGATGAAACTCTCCAACCAGGCAGCAAATATCCTGATCAAATATGGGATCAATAAAGGAGATAAAGTCGTTCTGATGCTTCATCGCGTACCTGAATGGTGGATATTCGTAATTGCACTCATAAAGCTGGGTGCTATAGTGTGCCCATGCCCGACACTTCTGACGCCAAGTGATATACAGTACAGGATCAATGCAGGCAAATTCAAAATGATAATTACTGATATGGAAAACTCGCTTAAGGTCGATGAGATACGAATGGAATGCCCCACCCTAAAAGAATGTATGGTAATTGATGGAAAAAGAGAAAATTGGGTCAGTTTCCAGCACGAGTTATTATATCCTGCACCCGTTTCACATAAATCTGTATCAATACCTGCACTTACTCATTCCACTGATCCGATGATGATCTATTTCACCTCGGGGACCACCGGTAAGGCCAAGATGGCGCTGCATAACCACGCATATCCATTGGGCCACAGGGTCACTGCAGAACTATGGCAGGATCTGACCGAGAACGACCTGCATTTCACCTTCTCGGATACCGGCTGGGCAAAATGTGCATGGGGAAAAATATTCGGACAATGGATCGCTGGTTCATGCATCCTCGTGTATGACATCAGAGGAAAATTCGAGGCAACTGAGCTGCTCCCTCTTATCGAGAAGTATGAAGTCACAACCTTCTGTTGTCCACCCACCATTTACAGGATGCTTATACTTGCCGACCTGAAAAAGTTCGACCTAACTCAGCTTCGTCATTGCTGCAGTGCAGGCGAACCGTTGAATCCTGAAGTTATCAAAGTGTGGAAGGAAGGAACAGGCCTTAACATCTATGAAGGCTACGGCCAGACAGAGACCTGTTGTGCGATTTCATCGTTTGCATGCCTGGAGAACAAGCCGGGTTCAATGGGAAAACCATCCCCAGGATGGAATATTGAGCTTCATGATGAAGAAGGGAACCCTGTCAATAAATTTGAAGAAGGAAGGATCGCCATCTCTCTTGATCCGCGACCTGTGGGTCTTCTTGTCAAATACCTTAATAACGATGAAGAGAATGAAAGATCGTTCCAGAACGGATTCTATTACACTGGCGATAAGGCCTATATGGATGATGACGGCTATTTCTGGTTCGTAGGCCGCGATGATGATGTCATCAAAAGTTCAGGATACCGCATAGGTCCTTTTGAAGTTGAAAGTGCTCTTCTTGAGCATCCGGCTGTGCAGGAATCTGCCGTTATTGGTACTCCTGATAATATAAGGGGTATGATAGTCAAGGCTTTCGTAGTGCTGAACGAAGGATTTGAACCATCGGAGAAACTCATACAGGAACTTCAGAACCATGTAAAGCACACAACTGCACCCTACAAATACCCCCGTTCCATTGAATTCATGAATGAACTGCCAAAGACCATTGGAGGCAAGATCATGCGGAAAAAACTTAGGGAAATGGAATTAAAAAGGCTTCAGAGCGAATGATACAATAAATGTAAGTTAAGGAAAGCTAACATTTCCTACTCATTTTTCTTTATTATTTACTAATTTTCTGTAATGAGTGTCTTTTTAGTAATAGAGGATGAAATTCCCATCGATATTCAATGCTCTGTGGAAATTGTTTTACTTTGCCTTTTGCTTTCTTTTCCATCCAGTTATGGAAATTTTTAGTAACTTCTTTGATCCTGATGGCTTATAACGGTTAAATCCGCTTTTTCAAAAATATATCGTGTAATTTCTTGGAGAAGCCTAGAAATCCAGGCTTCTTCCACGCCTCCCACCTTTCTGCCCACGACTTACTGCAACTCACTTAATCTCTGCCAGGATCACAACATAGTTCTTTCCGTATTTCTTTGCGCATTTGGGACATGTTGTGTACCACATGAACCATTTTCTGATCTCAATCCCCTGCTTTTGTGCATATGACTTGAAGTCATCGCCCCATTTTGCCGTATCTTTGAATGGTCCTTCATATACCTTGCTCAGGAATCTGCCACTAAGAGTGGTGTTCTCAGCACCCGGTACCTCCCTGTCAACTGCCAGATAAAGGTCCATGTTCCATTTTGAAGTGTGATCAGAAAGACAAAGCCATTCAGGAATATTCGCACCTGCATTTCGTACTTTTCCGTCAAGTCTTTTCATCACCCGGCCAAAGTTAACGGGCATATAGAAAAGTGTGAGGACCTTATCCTTAACAAATCTCTTGTCTTTCCATTCAAAGATCTTTCCGTCCCACGGTCCGGCCTCAAATTTTGGACAGCATTCTTCGTCCATACTAATACCTCTATCAATTAATAGAAATTGTGAGGTATAAATAGGCTTCTTTTGGCAGTGCAATGAAAGCAGTGCCAATGAAAAATGAAGCGTCAGCATAGTTCAATGATAAAATTTCCCATCTGTGAGGATGTAGATAAGGATCTTTTATATAAGTCAGATTTCTTATCATTTCTGAGAAAGTGGAGAGAACAATAATGAATATTTCTATAAGGCAAGAGGAAGAGAAGGACTTCAAAGATGTAGAATACCTGACAAGAGAAGCATTCTGGGATATATACAAACCAGGATGCGATGAACATCTTGTATTACACAAAATAAGAAAAGTATCTGCATTTGTAAAAGAACTTGATCTTATTGCATGTGATAAAGATACAATTGTAGGCAACATAATCTATTCAAGAGCTAGGGTCGTAAATGAGGAAAATAAAGAATTCGAAGTTTTATGTATGGGTCCAATTGCAGTATTGCCATCATATCAAAATCAAGGGATTGGTTCTTTATTGATGGAACATTCTATAGAAAAGGCGAGGCAGTTGGGATATAAGGGTATAGTTATTTTTGGAAACCCAGACTACTATCATCGTTTTGGTTTTGTGGACGCTAAAGAATATAATATCCAGACATCCTGGGGTGATAATCTTGATGCGTTTATGGCATTAGAGCTCTACGAGAACAGCTTGAAGGGCATTTCAGGTAAATTTTTTGAGGATGAGGCTTTTAAGATCGATAATGCCGAGCAGGAGAATTTCGAAAAGCAATTCCCATATAAAGAGAAACATGTTACGGACACTCAATTAAAACAGATTTGATCAATAACATGATCTTTGGTTACTATAATTAACAAAGTATGATAGTCGGTAAAAATCGAATAAAAAGAACAGCTGCCATATTGGCAGTTTCTCTGCTTATGGTCATTGCAATGATATTTGTTTCAGGTATGGTATACGCTGATCTTTGAACCGGATTGACTTAACAGACTAGTATTGTTCCTACATTTTTTTCATGGAACTAATAGCAGCTATCAACTCATCGGGGCGATTTGAATCAATAAGAAGGCTTTTCCCATTAGTGAGTTTTATCAGCACCTTTTCATGACTGCCACATTGATATATGGTCTTATTTGGATAACGACGGATCCTCCAGTTATTGATCCCGTCAAGCAGTCCTCCTTTTGATCTTTGAGAGGATTCAATTAAGTCAAAGGGAAAGTGCCTGAAGATCCGTTGTGTTGGACGGTACCTGATATGCAATCCGTCATGCCGGACTTCAGTTGTCATTTCCATTTTAGAGAAGAGAAAACCTATTATTGCAAAAACGAGTACAGGAATACCTGCTAAAATGAGAAGGACTGAAGGAGCTTCAGGAACTATATAAAATATGGATAAAAGAGTCCCCACATTTATCATCATCATTAACCCTGCAAGAGCAAAGAACTGCATCCATTTGTCAAAATACTGCTTTTCCTGAAAAATAAGACCGTTTTCTGATTGTATAGCTGACATGCCCATGATCCGTCCTGAAATATGGCTAAATAAGGCAATATAGTATTAGTAAATAATTATATTAATACCTGATTGTCGATCAATACAATAATTGGTGGAAACATGGCAAGATTTTGTAAAGTATGCGGAAGCAAAAGTGGCAGATGTAACCATGTGATACTGGAATTAAAGAAAAAGGAAGAAGATCTGAGTGAACAGAAGAACAATATCGTGAAAAATGATTGATCACTTTTGCTTATGCGATGAAGACCCCCTTAGATATGCCAAGGATCGACTTGAAAGAACATATATCCATCAGAAAGAAAAGAAATGATAACAAAAGTTGCTATCAAAATAAGTTTTATTGAAGTCATTTGTCCTGTTCACAGGTCAATGCATGAAATATTCGATGCACGCCCGTTGGACAAAATCTATCATATTGTCCTTCAATTTTGCTTCTTGTTCTGAAAGCTGTTCTGTATTCAGGTATCTAAAATAGATTTCCTGGAACTGAATAAATGTCGTTTTGTCTCGTTCCATAGAATTCCCCTCATATGGTATGTTAGTTATATGTACAATATTAGTATATAAATTTTTCACGCAATTACTGTTATTGATTGTACTTGAATAGAGAAAGGTAAGCACTTTTAGCCAGATTCTTTGATCAGCCACATTATTGTGCATAATTTGCACTCTATTGCAGGTAAATTTAGAAAGTTGATGTGTGCCTGCCTGAACCATACACTCATATAGTTGATGTCAAATGGATACTGATCTAACCGGAAGTTTGAAAATGATCACATATAGGCTTTATATGACTGCTGGAATGAAAGACGAAGATGCTGGGTTCTACCATACTTTACTTGATGCGATCAAGGAAAAGCATGGGATCGGATATGGATGTGTGGACATTACCACTTTGAACGATGCTGAAAAAGAACAACTTGTAGAGGATCTCAGGATAATAAGCAGGAAAAATGGGATCGGTGTTGTCAGCAAAGGCAGTGGAGTGCTCCCCATTTCCCGCAGGAAGAAGCTTGGGAAAATATGCATACTGCTAAAGCTGGAGAATGGCCAGGTTACGAATGTTTATCCTCATGAGATAAACAAGAAGAGGATAGATATTGCTTCTCATTTGAAGAGGGCGCTGAAAGCAAGCTCTATGAATGAGATCATGGATCACAGTTCCATTTCAGAGCAGGACATTGCCAGAATGATCTCCACTTTTCCTGAACTCATAGAGGAAGGACTGGAGTTCGTTGACACTGAAGTAGAGACAGAAGGGGGAAAGATAGATGCCGTATTCAAAAGTATGAAGGATGAACATCTTTTGATAGAGATCGAGATAGAGGCCAGGGATAATGCCATAGGACAGGTACAGAGATTTGTCACGTATTCAGAAAAGTACAATATCCCCCGGGAAAAGATCAGATTGGGGATCGTCTGTGCAAGAATAGCTGATAGCAGATTGAAAGCCTGCATTGGCGCAGGCATAGAAGTTTATGTACTCGGTCTGGAAAAGAAAAACCCAGATGCATAACAGCTTACCGATATTATTTACGAAAAATGTGCTAAAAGTAAAATGTGGGGGACTAATACCCCCGAAAAAAGTTATTTAGACTAATTACTTTCTTTTCTGCTCTTTTGCAGGTGCTGGGGACTTTACACCCTTCTTCTGTGCATCCTTCTTTTGTTCCATTGTTTTCACCTCATCAAAGAATACTTGTTTAACAAAACCTTTCGGTAAATTTTAGGAATTACTTCCTTTTCTGCTCTTTTGCAGGTGCTGGAGCTTTTACTCCCTTCTTCTGTGCGTCCTTCTTCTGTTCCATTGTTTTCACCTCATCAAAGAATACTAAATGATCAATAGCATACGGTAAATTTAGTAATTACTTCCTTTTCTGTTCCTTAGCAGGTGCTGGAGCTTTTACTCCCTTCTTCTGTGCGTCCTTCTTCTGTTCCATCAATTTCACCTCCGTCCGGATAATACCGACTTGCCATAATATACGAATCGACTGACGTAACGACCCATTCAGGCAGTTGCTCAATCTAGGTTATTATTTGTATTAATAATATATAAATTTAATTATATTCAAAGTGCCAGTTTCTTAGCATTAGATCCTGACCTTGAAATAACACATCGGCTGAAATGAATTGTGATACGTTCGCTTTATCCGACGAACATACCAGGATCATGCAAAAACATTATTGCTAAGGATATTACTATTCTTTAATATGGATAGTTTCAACCTGGTGACCCATGAACCAAGAATGCTGGTAGTGACCGGTGAAAAAACATTTGAGGAAATGAAAGAACTGGCCTGGAACAAAAAGACCACAGCTTTTGGAGGACTTAAGAATCTTCTGTCGCGACCAAAACCTGAAGATATTACTATAACTCATTCAGAAAAACAATACAAACCTTTCTGGCATGCTGTCTGTTACACACACTTTGAATATAAGCGTAATTGTGAATTCACAGTTAAGATCAGTGATCCTATAGTTCAGAAAGTAACGATCTGCGGTGAAGAAAAGACCATAGATCCACAAAGGAACATCACACTTTCACGCATAGAACACTGTCTGGAATCCAATAGAAAAGAGATCTTTGTCGATGCCTACACTGAAAATGAAGAGGAACTTTCCAGATATATCACCATGTCCATAAGGGAACTTGCACAGACCGAAGAGCTGAATGAAGAAAACACTATAGTACTTCCGGTAAAAGTAAAGGCTGCATACATTGTCAGGAAAATCTTGACCGAAATGCTAAAACCCATAGATGCTGATGAAATACTGGATGAGACCGTGAGCATAGATACCCTGGACCTTTATTTCAGGCCAGTTTATGCTTTCGAGTATAACTGGGTCCCGAAGAACAAACAGAACGTGCTGGAGTTCGACGGCATCACCGGCGAGTTCTATTCAGGGAAAGTTCTCAGGGAAAAGATGACAGAGATCTTCACTGAGGACGCTTTGTTCGAGATCGGTGGTGAGATCGCAGGCTTCATTGTTCCGGGTGCGGGAATACCTGTAAAGATACTTCAGGAATCAAGAAAAAGAAAGAAAGTGATCGATAAATAAAAATTATTAGGGATCACTAAAACGTCCAGTGCTATTGTTATGATAAGTACGACTTCCGCCGTACATGGGCACCCCATAAAAGATCCTTTTCTGCGGGAGTGAACATTATTTAAATACCTTCCCGCAAAAGCTATAAGAATAGAAAGATAGGCAATCAATAAGCGTTACACATTTAATACATCCCCTTCATAGTATATTGGAGTGGACCCTTTGGATCATATATTTATTCCTGAAACATGCCTGGAAATCCACAATTCCCGCAATGATCGTATTCTCAAAGGACCTGCGGGTCTGAAAAAAGTAAATGGCCCAATAGATCAATATTGAATTCTGGTGAGATGAATGGTCAAACATGAACACATAGTCGAAAAGACAAGAGAATGGCTTGTAAGATATGCAGATAAAAAAGGATACATCCTTAACCCTGATGAAGAAATGCTGCATATAGTCATCGATGGCCTTACAAATAACAGGAATGAACTTGGACGCCAGTACTGTCCCTGCAGGATAGTTACCGGAAACAAGGAAGAGGATAAAAATATAATCTGTCCATGTGTGTACCATGAAGAAGAGATCAAAACAAATGGAAGTTGTCATTGTGGCCTGTTCTTCAAGAACAACGGCGATGGGCAGTGAAAAGGCCTGAAGGAAGACGGTGATCATGCCAACTCTAATGGAGATCTACCAGCTGCTGCCAAAAACAAACTGCAAAAAATGTGGAAAGGCTACCTGTATGGCCTTTGCAGTGGATCTGCTGGCACGTAAGCTAAGTATAGAGGATTGCCCACCTCTCAAGGAAGAAAAGTATCGGTCAGGCTATGAAAAGCTCAATGATCTGATAACTCCTGTGGGTAATGTCACTGAAACAGGTTTTCTTGTGCATGAAGACAAATGTATCGGCTGTGGCAACTGTGTAGTGGCATGTCCGGTGAACGTGGTGGGAGATCCGGAAGGAACAGGTAGCGGCAGGGCACCGAGCAATGATAAGGTGATCCTATACATAAAGGACGGTATAGTCCGGCCAGTGAATATCCACGAATGCCGCCGTTTTGGTCCCAACAAGACATTATGCTATGCATGCATAGACACATGTCCTACGAAAGCAATAGAATTCGTATGATCCCTTACAGGAGTGACAATATTGGATAAAGGACCATTCGTTTGCACAGGCTGTGCCTTACTGTGTGATGACATTACAGTGGACTTGCAGGACAACAGGGTCATTGGAGTTAATACAGCCTGCCTGAAAGGTGTTTCGCGCATGAAAGGCTGCAGTTCGCCCATGACATGCACAGTGGATGGAAAAACTGTTGATGTAGACACTGCAATAAAGGAAGCTGCCAGGATACTGGAAGAAGCAAAGCATCCTCTTATCTTCGGGCATGGGAATTCCACACTGGAAGCCCAGAAAAAGTCCATAGAGCTTGCAAGAGAACTTGGTGCACATATCGATGATACATCTTCTTTCTGTCAGGGACCTCTGGTCGAGGCTATCCTCAATGAAAAAATACCGACCTGCACTCTGGACGAAGTGCGACACATGGCTGACGTGATCGTGTTCTGGGGAGCGGACCCTTCACATTCCCATCCGCGGCATCTTTCCATGTATTCTTACTTCCCCCGGGGAAAACAGCGCCAGAGAGGCTGGGAAGAGGACCGGACAGCCGTAATTATAGATGTAAGAAGATCCGATACTGCTGCCGTTTGCGGCGATAAGCTCTACGAGATACCAGTTGGAGCGGATCCGGAATTCATGGATGCTCTTCTTAATGCTTTAGCAAGTAAGGTTCCAAAGACATCGTTCAATATGGATCCCAAAAGGATATTGGAATTAGCAAATATACTGAAAAAGGCAGAGTTCGGAGTAGTGTTCGCAGGTCTCGGCATGACATATTCCCTGGATTCGCTGGAACCTTTGTTCAGATTAATGGACAAGCTAAATGAAACTGCAAAATTCCATCTGATACCCATGGTGGGACAATATAATATGCGTGGTTTTGATCACACCCTTTTCAGGGAAACCGGTCATATCAACAGGGTATATTTCGGAGGAGAAGAGGTCGAGCACGGACCTCAGCGATCTGTGGTGGAACTCATCAGGAATAACATTATAGATGCAGCTATGATCATTGGCTCTGATCCCCTTGCAAGCCTCCCAGGACCTCTCGCAAAGAAACTTAGTAAAATCCCGTTAATTACCATTGACCCATGCGAGAACCTGACCTCCAGAATATCCAAAGTGACCATTCCCTCTGCTCTTAGCGGTGTTGAATGCGGGGGCACTGCGATACGTATGGATGGTGTGGAAGTGGTACTTAAACAGATCATTGAAACTAACAGGCTTACAGACGAAAAGATCATTGCCCGTATCATGGAGGAGATCTGATGGGATTCGGACAATTCCTCACAGAACCTGAGTTCAAGCTCATCATCGTTACCCATAGGGATGTATTCCAGAACACCGCCCAGGAAAACTCCAGGTTCGGTGAACAATATGCAGAGCGTTCTTCAGTCATAAGACTGGATAAGGATGATATGAAGAAGATGGGAGTGAAAGCAGGAGATCTGGTTGTCGCAAAAAATGCTTCCGGAAGAGTGGTATTAAAAGCTGAGAGTTCAACCCTTGAACAGTCTCATCCGGGAACAGCGTTCATGATCAATGGGCCCTGGGCTAATGCTCTTGTGGCTGCTGATACCGGGGGCACGGGTGTACCTGCTTTCAAGAATATAGAAGTGATGCTGTCGAGATCAAAAGGAGAAAAGGTTACCTCGCTTGCTGAACTTATCTAGCATGGCTTGTACGGGTAGAGAGGATATGGCATGAACGATGCAGAAAGCTTTTGGGAAGGGAAAAGATATCTGATAGTGACAGACAGATCAAAGCCAGCTATCAAATTGACCATCGATGAGCTCAAGAAGAGAGGCATGTCCGTGCAGGTTCTTGACATTAAAGATCTGGGTGGATCTCAGGTCCAGGCTGCTCTTGAAGCTTTGTCCCTGCCGGTGGAAAAAGTTGTGATAGGTATAACAGCTATGGAACCTGCTGATAT
The DNA here is from genome assembly GCF_002067275.1 of Methanomethylovorans sp. PtaU1.Bin093. GTDB lineage: Archaea > Halobacteriota > Methanosarcinia > Methanosarcinales > Methanosarcinaceae > Methanomethylovorans. The sequence goes on from NZ_MVQX01000095.1 coordinate 17,428, forward strand.
CATACAATATCTTCTTGGCAAAGGTTGTAAGGATATCTGGGTCCACTGGAGGACGGATACTGAAAAAGTACGTGAAATGTCTTCAGGTGCAGCAGGCCATATCCTGACAGGCAGATGTCCGATGCTGTATCTTGGTAATGGATCGAGCATCCATGGGGTGCACAGGTTAATTGCGCGTTCTTTCGGAAAGTATTGATCTTTTTGTTTTACCGGAATACACTCACGGTATGGCAAGGTACAAGATTTTATCATTGAATATAAAATGGTGAACCATGGTAAATTCTCTATCCCATGCGGGGATCGGTCTGCTCATTGTTCTACTTTCGGGATTGCGCGGAAGGGAAAGTAAACTGGTGGTTTTGTTCTCGATACTTCCTGACCTTGATTTTATTCCATATGCCATATTCCTTCTGCTGGAAAAGTACCTGAGCTCGGAGATGCGAAACAGTTTGTTCTATTTGATGGGACATCGGGAGTTCATGCATTCTATGTTGTTCATTATAGTAGTTGTGCTGCTCCTCCACATAATGGAAAAGAACCTGCGTCTTACGATCGCATGCTTCCTGGCAATTCTTAGTCACGTATACCTGGATTATGCAACAAGCTGGAAAATGCGCCCTTTTTTTCCTATTATAAAAGAAAGCTCTACCCTCGGAGCCTTTGATTTCTTTGACCCCATCGTAACTGTGATTTCCCTGATACCTCTGTTCATACTGTTGTTATTGTATCAGAGAAATAAAGGAAAATGGACCCCTTATACAGATACCTGCAACAAAACAAGAGGACAATAGCAGTTTCTTTGTCATGTGTTTTTATTATCTGGTGCGCTTTGGCGCCCGTTGTTAAACTCATGCTGGCAGAACATGTCTCAGCTACGGAAAACTATGATATTTCATATCAGAACATGGCACCGATATCATTCGGAAAGTTCCTTGGTGCATACAGCTTTAATGACACGCATTATAAGATCTTTGAAGCAAGTTACTGGAAAGGCGTACACAGATCCGATCTTATTCCAGTGAACTCTTATGAACATGTAACCACAGAGAATTATGAATACATCTCAAGAGTTGCAGCATTGTATGATTCCAGCTTGCCACAGGAGATCGATTATCCAGTGTACAATATCACAGGGAACTCGACCACAGCTATTGTTACGGTTTCAGATGCCAGATCAGTTTACGTGAAATACTGGGCATATTTCAAGGTAGAATATACATTCATCTTCGATAAAGAGAATTCTGGTTACGTGGTCTTCATGAAAGACCAGAGGGACATCAAAAGACCTGTGCCTTTGAACAGATTTAATTGACACATAATGTATTAGGGTCCTCTGAGATTTCCTCTCTATTACAGTAATAATCATCCTTTTTTAGATTATCATAGGTTTATAATCTACTCCCTAACAAAAGTACAGCCTATTTGATTTTTAAATCAAAATTAAAGCAAAATAAAATCGTAAAATTTATTGAGGA
>NZ_MVQX01000096.1 GCF_002067275.1 Methanomethylovorans sp. PtaU1.Bin093
GGAATTCTCTGTCATTTTTCCACCAATCTATGAAACATACTATATTATGAATTATATTATATTAGTTTTATAGATGATTTATCTTTATATATATAGTTATTGTTGCATGAATAATCCAAATATAATCCAGATTTTAAACCCTTAATCCAAGTTTGATCAAGGGTCACTACCACAGTAGATTTTTATTCGTATTGTGTTGGGGTTGATAGTATCTTTTTATTAGCTAAGTGTAAAGAGTCGATTTGAAAAAGAAGTAGCAGGTACAAAATCTATGTAGAAACATATATATAAGATATGATTATACATTTAATTGTTTATTTCCATCCTCTTCAAAGTGGTTCTGTTGTTATCATGAATGCGGAAAACAATTATCTTGACCTTAAATGTGCAAAATCGACACAATCTTTACTAAATATGGATATGTTGCGCAGATTGGTTCAAGATCTTGAAGATGGTACATCTTCAATGGCATCATTTTGCTTTGAAACTATGGGTGCAATGGTAGTCGTACTGGATAAGAATATGCGTATTCGTCACGCAAGTACCCGAACATCTGCAATCTTGGTGTCTAAGGGAACGGAGATCAAAGGTATAGATTGGTTTGAGGCATTTGTTCCCGAAGAAGCACGCGACCATATACGAGAGAAATGTTATTCCTGTTTACTGGACTTCCTTGACACATCTTTCTCCCCCATGGACATTGAATGCTCTCTCATCACACTTCAGGGTGAACAATCCTATTGCTGGAAGATCTACCCTCTGAAAGTAGCAGAAGAGGGCACAGAAACATTGTTGATCATCCTTGAGGATGGGTCGAATTCAAGATATATGGATGAACAAGTTAGACGGATGGAAGAAAAATATGCGTGTTTTGTGAAGAATTTCAAAGGCATTTTCTTTCAGGCTGATCCCTTTTACAATATACGCTTCATTGCAGGTGCCGTGCAGAGCATAACAGGTTACAAAAGTGAAGATTTTCTTTCTGGAAGAGTTAATTGGGCAAATCTATTGTACCCAGATGATCTCTCCTCTTTCGATCAGCATGCTGAAAAAGCTATTCATGTTCAGGGATATTCTGGGGAGCATAGTTATCGCATAGTGCGTTCAGATGGTCGTATGAAATGGGTCAACATTCATTTCCAGAATACCTGGTGTAACGATAGCAACAATGTTGCTATACAGGCAATTGTTTCTGATATCTCTAATCTTAAGCAGGCTGAAGAGCTTGTAATAAAAGAAAGGAACAAGGCCCATCAATACATTGATGCTGCAGGATCCCTTATTGGTGTGGTCAACACTGATATGAAGATACTGCTGGTCAACAAGAAGGCATGTGAGATCCTTGGCTATACTGAGAACGAGGTTCTTGGCAGGAACTGGTTCGATACTTTCCTCCCGGACAGGGTACGCAATATCACAAAAGAGAACTATAAGAAGATCATTGCAGGCGAAATGACGCCTCCTCCTTTCTTGGAGAATTTCGTGCAGACGCGGGCCGGAGAAGAAAGGCTCATTCTCTGGCATGATGTTGTGCTAAAGGATGATTCAGGTATGATCGTGGGTACTATCAGTTCCGGCGAGGATATCACTGATCGTAAGAAGAAAGAGGTAGAGCTTGCAAATGCTTATGAGGAGCTGAAATCCATTGATAAGATGAAGGACGAGTTCCTTTCAAACCTCAGCCATGAGCTCAAGACCCCTCTTATCAGTATCAAAGGCTACAGTGAACTTCTTGATGAGGAGGTACTGGGTTCCCTCAATGATAAACAAAAAAAAGCCATAGATGCAATTGTACGTAATTCAATACGTCTTAAAAGGCTCATAGATTCTCTTCTTTTCTTGAACATTGTGAATGCGGGGAAGGCAAAATACAAGTTCGATCCTGTCAGCCTGAAAGGACTTGTTGATCAGGCGTTGTATTCGTTGGATTCACAGATAAAGCAGTCCCGTATAAATGTTGAGTGTAATGTTTCTCCATATGAGTCCATGATAAGGGCTGATCAGGATTACATGCCGCAGGTATTGTTACACATAATAGAGAACGCCATTAAGTTTACAGCAGCAGGCGGGAGCATTTTTATAAATGCCAAAAGGGAAGCAGACCGCCTTCACATGCAAGTAAGAGATACTGGTATTGGCATATCTCAGGCACAGCTTGGTGAGATATTCAAAAAATTCTATCAGATAGACGGTTCGATGACCAGAAGGTATGGTGGCACAGGTTTAGGCCTTTACATCTGTAAAACCATCATTGATGCTCACGGTGGCACGATATGGATCGAAAGCAAGGAACACGTAGGAACAACTGTTCATATAACATTCCCTATTTATTAGTAAAGTCACGATTTTTAATCTATATTGATCAGACGACTTATTTTGCTATCGCTTTTCTTTAAAACCAATATAGATCACATTAATTATGGCCCTCTTCAGCATCTGTAGATAATTGCAGCACCAATGAATCACCGATCCCCTATAAAGAACAATTCACTGTACACTAAATATCTGCTGAATTAAAGGATCCGCATCATATGCCCTGGTTCTTCCGACCGCCAAGATCTGTTAATTATAGTTGTTAACCGTTTGTTTGAAACTTAGGTATTGACATCACTATCTATTTAATGCTATTTTAACATTCATAAGTTACAAATTATGAGTGTTTAACTATAAATCAGAACACTCTTTTATTCCAAATCCCTTGCGAATCTACCCACTCAATATTGTGTAGATCCAATTTTTTTAATTTTGGACACCTCCTTTTTTCTTCTTGGATCTCGTTTCAGATCCATTTATGTCTGTTTAATTTTTAATGTGCTATATTTGTGAACATATTTTTAACTAATAATATAATATTTATGACATAATATTTATGTATATGTTCTTATAAAGGGCTTATATAAACCATAGGCGTGGCGATAGGTACTGTTTTATAAATAGTATATTATTTTACTATTTCTATACGAGATCAAAAAAAGCATAGAAAAGCATGTCAAAAAGAGATAGTTTTACTATTTCTGTGAACATTTATAAATAATAAAAATTTTCATGGGAAATGTTCTATTTTTTTTAATCAGGCTATTGTTTGTGTTTTACATAAATTCTTTTTGTGTAGCAGGCTTTATGGATGATCTGTTTTTATGAACAGAATTTTTATTTTGAACAAGAAATCATTTTTTTGCACAAATTTTCATTCTAAATTATAATTTTATGTTCATAATACTTACAAGCATGTCCACTCTCTGTCGTGTTAGTGGTTTTCATGTTCAAGTATGGTTCCGATAATAACATAGTTAGCATCGATCTAGAAAAAATGCTTATATCTTTCTGGAAGGAGTTTATATTTGGAGGTCATCTTTTTGCTCTGGGTGCTGCCTGCGTGGTAGCAATGTGCTCTCTACTCTTTGGCTTACCGATCGGTTTGGACCTTTTGCTTGTGATCTATCTGATATTCTATCCGATCTATCTTTACGACTACACTCAGGGTGCAACTGATGACCTGCTGACCAATTCCGCAAGGGCCAAATATCTTTCAGGCAACAAGAAGACATATATGGTTGTTGGAGGATCTTTTGCGGTTCTAGCAATGCTTTTCATGCACTTCAGCAACAGCATGACAATGTTTCTGGGATTTATTGTACTGGTTCTTGGACTTCTTTACAGCTCATATTTCAAGCAACTCACAAAAAAGATAATTGCCTTTAAGAACTTCTTCGTTTCAGCTGTGTGGGCCCTGCTGGTTCTGTTCTTTTTCTTTTACTATTCCATTCCTATCACTAAGGCAGCACTGATCATGGCAGGATTTGTGTTTACAAGAATGGTCGCCATACAGATATTGTTCGATGTGAGAGATATAGAAGGCGACAGAAAGAATGGTCTTCTCACAATTCCAGTCGTACTGGGGAATCACAAAGAATTTGGATTACTTAAATGTCTTAATTTTGCATCCATTGCACTTCTGGTCCTTTCCGTATACTTTGGGCTGCTACCTTTTGTCTCCCTGAGCTTTGTGCCTGTTATGTTCTACGCATCCAATTACATCAAAAAAGTAAGAAGTTCAATGAACAATTATGCATGCTATCTACTGGCAGCAGTAGAACCTATCATCTGGTTCAGCACGGTATTTTTCGGAAGCAACCTGGGTAAGCTCACGGTTCTTGTATCGATCATGCTGTAAGGTATTTTGGGCATGTACTGAACAAAAACATTAAATCTCAGATGGTTCATGTTCAGGTAGCATTCAGTCCTTCAATAACCAAGAGGCTACATTCCATGCCAGTGATCACCCTAGATTATAATGACCTTGAAAAGCTTACAGGTGCAGATAGGAAAACCATTATCGAACGCATTCCAATGATCGGTGCTGATGTCGAACGGGTAGAAGACGATCACGTTGATATCGAGTTTTTCCCAAGCCGCCCTGACCTATACAGTGTCGAGGGTGCCGCGAGGGCCATGCGTGGCTTCCTTGGGATTGAGAAAGGGCTTTGCGAGTACGAGGTCAAACCTTACAGTGTAGAGATCTATAAAGATGCCGCGATAGATGAGGTCAGGCCGGTCCTGGGATGTGCTGTTGTAAGAGGTATGCAGTTCACCTCTTCTTCAATAAAGTCCCTTATGGACCTGCAGGAAGACCTGCACTGGGCTATCGGGCGTGATCGTAAGAAGGTTTCCATTGGTGTGCATGACATGGCACATATCGAACCGCCTTTCAAATATCAGGCAGTAGATCCGGATTTCCGTTTTGTGCCTCTGGACTTCACAGAGCCTCTGTCCATGAGGGAAATACTTGAAAAGCACCCAAAGGGAGTAAGGTTTGCCCATCTTGTAGATGGTCTTTCAAAATATCCACTGATTACAGATGCCAATGGTAATGTACTTTCTTTCCCTCCTATCATAAACGGTACTCTCACGCGGGTACATGAGGGCACTACAGATCTCTTTATAGACGTTACAGGTCTTAGTGATGCTGTATACACCGCTCTTATCATCGTTACAAGTGCTCTTGCTGAGCGGGGTGGTCATGTGGAGTTTGTACGCATCATCAATGCCGACGGTACTGAGAACATGACACCGGATATGTTCCCTGAGGTCCGGGAACTTACCTCTGAGGAGGTCTTGGACCTTTCTGGTATCGAGCTATCTCCTGAGGATATTGCTGAATTGCTTGAATGTATGCGGTTCGGCGCAGAAGTGCTTCAAGACGGCACCGTGGAAGTTCAGGTCCCAGGTTACAGGGCCGATATCCTGGATAACTCGGATCTCATTGAGGACATAGCCATAGCTTACGGATACAAGAACATAAAACCAATCCTGCCTATGAATGCGACGATCGGGACTCAGCATCCGCTCTCACTGGAGCGTGGTCATGTAAGGAACATTATGGTAGGTCTTGGTTATTCGGAAGTTATGCCCTTTACACTTACCAGTGAAAAGGTCCACTTTGAATGGATGTGCCGTCCTGTGAGCGATGATGTTACATGTGTCATGCATCCCATCAGCGAAGACCAGACAATGGTAAGGACTACCCTTTTGCCTAATCTGATGGAAATACTATCTCTTAACCAGCACAGGGAACTACCTCAGCGTATCTTTGAAGTAGGAGAGGTCGTTGTCAATGGGAAAAATGGTCTGCATCTTGCTGCAGTAGCCATACATGCCAGTGCGAATTTCACTGAAGTCAGGGAATTAATCGATGCCATTATGCGAGAAAGGCAGATGTCCTATGAGGTTGTAGAATCAGAGGATCCGGCCTTCATAAATGGCAGACGTGCTGACATACTTGTCAACGGAAAAAAAGCTGGTGTCATAGGTGAAATCTATCCACAGGTGCTGGTAAACTTTGGACTGGGACAGCCTGTTGTAGGCTTAGAGATCAAGCTTCTTTGAGCATTTAGTCTGTAAATGACATGGTTCATGTTCTATGAGCTTATGGTGGATACTATGTAACTTGTATTTTATTTATTTTCAGGGTCGTTATTTCAAAGAACTTCTTTTGATTTTCTCTTTTTCTTTGAATCAGCATTTGTTTTGGAAGAGTCCTATTTCAATAAGAATACTTATATATAATTTAACTGTATGTTATTTATATATCGTATGAGGTATCTTCATGCCAGAACTAGCACTAAAAAAAGAAACAGGACTTAAAAAAGAAACACGTTCTGAAGAACTGTTACAACTTGTGGTATTCCAGCTCGGTGAAGAAGAATTCGGACTTGACATCATGCAGGTACAGGAGATCATCCGCATACCTGAGATCACACGTATTCCTCACTCTCCAGATTATGTAAAAGGTGTCATCAACTTAAGAGGCAAGATCATAACGGTCATCAACCTCGATACAAGGTTCGGTATGGAGCAAAAGGTACACGATGACAATTCCCGCATCATAGTAGCAGAAGTAGATGAAAATGTTGTGGGCATGGTAGTGGATTCAGTAAGTGAGGTTCTGAGACTGCCTTTATCTACGGTGGAGCCAGTGCCTGAGATCATTTCCACTAAGATCAATGCCAACTATCTGAAAGGCGTTGGTAAGCTGGAAGATAGGATGCTTATACTTCTGGATATCACAAAAGTGATAATGGAAGATGCACCTTCAAAGGTCGCTTATTGCTGACCAGCTAAATGATCATGCTGAATTGAACTGGTGATAGATCAGGCTGTATCAGTTCGTTCATACTTACAATTATTCTTTTCATTTTTGCAGGTATTTTTTTAGAACAGTTCTTTACGTACCATAAATACCGATAATATCACAGAGAATAGTATTGATATCATGAATATTATCATGAATGCATGGGCATCGTTCTCAAAAGGAACGTGTACGTTCATCCCGAAAAAACTTGCGACCATTGTTGGTATTGATATAATTATAGTAACGGATGTTAAAAATTTCAGGACCATGTTTAGGTTATTAGAAATGACGGAAGCATAAGCATCCATTGTGCCGCTCAGGATATTGCTATAAATATTGGACATTTCTATAGCCTGCTTGTTCTCTATAATTACATCTTCGAGCAGTTCCATATCATCGGGATACATTTTGATGAGGTTTGCCCGCTGGATCTTTTCAAGGACTATCTCATTGCTCTTTAGTGAAGTTGAAAAATAAACAAGACTTTTTTCAAGTTCTAAGAGCTGGATCAATTCCTCGTTCTTCAGCGATCTGTGTAGCCGGCTTTCGATAACATCGCTTGTCTTATCGATGTTTCTCAGATATTGGAGATAAACTTTGGAATTGCGATAAAATATCTGTAGCAAAAAACGTGTTTTCTTAAATGTCCAGAAAGACTTGACCTTATTCTCTAAAAATGGCCTTATAACTGAGTTCTCCCTTAAAGAAACAGTTACAATATTCTCGTTAGTGATGATGATACCAAGAGGTATCGTATAGTAAATACCTCTCTCGGATGTATCTTTGCTTGCAACCGGAATATCTATCAGCACAATGGTGCATTCTTCGTCCAGTTCGATTCTGGCACGTTCCTCTTCATCCAAAGCAGCTTTAAGATGCTCGATCGGTATCTTCAGATCTTCAGAAAGGCAGGATATCTCTGTTTCATTAGGATTTACGATGTTCACCCATGCCCCCTTTTCTATCTTGTCAAGAATAATGATCTCATTTTCGATCGATCTATAAATGGTGAACACAAAATGCCTCCTTGTGGCTTAAATCACCCCTTAACCATATATGTTTTTCTGCTGAGCATTTATCGCAGCCACATTTTTGGTTCTGTGGACTATATTTGGCCTGCAGTTCGGATCAAGCTCTCATATTTAAAAAGTTTAGATATAACAAAGGGAGAAAGACTTGTTTAAGTAATAGATTGTTAAGTAATAGATTGCAAAACAAAATTCTACATGTTTTCGAAAACATATAAATACAACAATTATATAATATCCATTAAAAAATATGGTTCATACATGCCTTCACAAACTGATACTTTTTTAAATGGCCAACTTAAAGCAGATCCAATGGATCTCCTGGAAGATGGTATAATCATATTATCCTCTGCCGGGGTCATTACCTATATAAATGGAAGCTGGACTGAATTCGCGCTGAAGCACAGTCTGGATATTGCCGGATTCAGTGAAGGAAATCATTTTTTAGATGCTTGCATGGACTTAACAGGAAAAGGAGAAGAAGCATTTTCCATAGGCCAGGGAATAAGAGATGTCATCGAAGGCAGATCAGAAGCATTCAAATTTAAGTATCGATCCACAGGTCCCACAGGAGACTGCTGGTTCATACTAAAAGCCCAGCCACTGTCAAAAAATCATCCGGCGAGTGTGATCCTACAAAATGTGAATGTCAACAAACTGGAAATGAAAGAACCAGAAAAGAAAGGATATGAAAATTATCTCTCCAGTGTCCTCAATAACCTGCAACTTGCCGGAGTTATGCTGGATGCAAATGCAAATATTATTTTCTGTAATGACCATTTGCTCGATCTTACAGGATGGAACAGAGAAGAAGTCCTGCACAATAATTGGTTTGATATTTTTTTACCTGCAGAGATAGTCCCTGAAGTAAAACATGTATTCATAAGAACAATTGAAACTGCAGATTTCCCATCATACCACGAAAATGAGATCGTCACTAAAGACGGAAATAAAAGAGTTATTGCCTGGACCAATACTGTGCTGAAGGATGGAAGTGGCAGGATTTCCAGTATTACCAGTGTTGGAGAAGACATAACGGACCTTAAGTTAACAGAGAGATCGCTTTTAAATAGCAAAGGACAATTGCGCACATTGGTGGACACCATTCCAGATCTTGTCTGGTTGAAAGATCGGAATGGTGTTTATCTGATGTGTAATCCAAAATTCGAACGATTTTTCGGTGCGAAGGAAGAAGAAATTGTCGGGAATACAGACTATGATTTTGTGGAAAAGGACCTTGCAGACCTTTTCACTCTGAATGACAGAAAAACCATGGATGCAGGCAAACCCAGCGTGAATGAGGAGGAGATCTTTTTTGCTGATGATGGGCATAGAGAATTCCTTGAAACCATTAAAAGTCCTATGTATGACTCAAATGGGCATTTGATAGGTGTATTGGGCGTTGGCCGGGATATTACACGGCACAAGCTGGCTGAAGAAGAGTTGCAAAGGAGAGAAATGCAGCTGCGTACTGCACAGAAGGTCGGAGGCTTTGGAAGCTGGGAGATAGACTTGAGTTCCGGTAAGGTAGATGCTTCCGAACAAGCATTCCTGATCTATGGATTTGAAACTAAACAACTTACCATCAAAGATATACAAGCTATTCCTTTACCAGAGTATCGTTCTATGCTTGATACGGCACTCAGGGATCTTGTGAGCAGCAAAAAAACATATGATGTTCATTTTAGGATCATAAGGCAAAACGATAGCTCAGTCCGTGATATACATTCGGTGGCAGAATATTTTGCTGAAAGAAATGTAGTTATTGGAACGATACAGGATATCACTGACAGAAAGCAGGCTGAGGACAGGCTCGCAGAGGAGGCAGCAAGAAGACGCATCCTGATCGAACAATCAAAAGATGGCATAGTTATCCTTGACCAGAATGGTAAGGTTTGTGAAGCAAATCAACGATACGCTGAAATGCTGGGTTATTCTCCAGAGGAGCTCCTTACACTACACATGTGGGATTGGGATATCCACTATACGAAAGAGCAGTTGCTGGAAATGATCCGGCTTGCTGACAATAGAGGGGTCATTCATGAAACTACGCATCGCCGCAAGGATGGTACCTTCATCAACGTGGAAATAAGTGGGAATGCAGCTTTCTTTGGAGGAAAAAAGCTGATCTTCTGCGTCTGCAGGGACATTACCGAGAGAAAGCAGGCTGAGGAAATATTATTGAATGCTAAGATCGCTGCTGAGGATGCAAACAGAAGCAAGGGTGAATTCCTGGCTACCATGAGCCATGAGTTGAGAACCCCGCTTAACTCCATAATAGGTTTTTCTGATATTTTGCTCGAAGGAACTGCCGGGAGCCTGAATGAAAAACAGGCAAGGTATATAGATCACATTCTTAAAGGCGGTAGACATCTGTTGGAACTCATCAATGATATCCTTGATTTTTCAAAGGCCGAAGCAGGTAAAATGGAACTTGACCGCGAATTGTTCTCAATTTATGACGCAATAGAAGAGATAAAGGCACTAATATCTCCCCTTGCATTTAAGAAGAACATTGAACTTGACATAAAGATAGAGTCAGGCCTTGAAAATATCTCTGCAGATAAAATAAAGTTCAAACAGATCCTCTACAACCTTACGAGCAACGCCATCAAATTCACCCCGGATAAGGGTTATGTAGGTATTACTGCGCAGCGTTTTGATAATATGCTTCAGATCAGTGTAATAGATACCGGGATAGGCATTGCAACGAAGGATCTTGGTAAACTGTTCCAGCCATTTAAACAGCTGAACTCATATATGACACGTGAGCATCAGGGAACCGGGCTTGGTCTGGTCCTTGTTAAAAAGTATGCTGAGATGCATGGCGGTAGTGTATGGGTGGAAAGCGAGGTCGGAAAAGGAAGTATTTTCACTTTTAGGATCCCGTATCGTTGAGGACGGGTTCGTCCTTTTTGTCGAGCAGCATTTGAGTTTTTTTGAAGATGCGGCTCCAGCAGCAAACTCCTTTCTTTTAAGCTTAAAAGCATAATCGAAAGTCTAGCTGATTTCATTCAGAGCAGCGTACCTGCCACTGTTGGAAGCGCGCATTATTTGAATAAAGTAGAGCAGGCTGAGAAACAATGTTGAATTATTATGGGAGAACTTTGTTTCTTATATTTTCAGCGCCTGTTTCAAAACTTCCCTCACACCTTTTTCCAGCATAGGATGAAACATGCAATATCTAATAGTCCTTTGAAAA
>NZ_MVQX01000097.1 GCF_002067275.1 Methanomethylovorans sp. PtaU1.Bin093
CATATTCCCAGATGTTCACCGTGCAGACCCAGTTCGGAGGCAGCAGGGGAAGACCTGCGGGCACGCATCTCATAGCGGTTTCCAGTCTTTTTTCCACTTTTTCTGCGGCTTTGCCGGTCAGTTTATCGGCTGAATCGTCAAGCTTTGCCTGCAGTTCTTTATCGATGTTGGAGAAACATTCATCTATGGTCTCGTGGCATACGTCTATAGCCGCACATACTCCGTCAGACACCCCCATCTGCATATCGGCTTCAAGGCGCAGCAGGGCAATATCGGCTTCTCCGCTAATCGCAGTACTGTTCAGGTCCATGCGAGACCTGAGCCTGCTTAAAAGTTCCAGTGCCAGCGTATCATCTGAGGTCATAGCCACAAGCTGTTCATTAGTGAGGGAATCCAGGTACTGCTGAGCGATCATTTCCACCTGACCCGGACGTATGCATGCTGACAGCTCAGGGTCAGCAGCGACCTGTCTGCTGATCTGCTCAGGAATATCTATGCGAAGCTGACCAGCATAGGTGTTCACAAGCCTGGTCTGGTTATCCTTCAGCCGGCGCATATCTGTGCTCACTCCTGCCTGTGTCAGGTTGATGGCTTCAGTTCCTATCTGCGTGATCACATCATTTACCTGTGAGTTCACTTCAAGGATGCTACTGCTCATCTGCTGCGAAACGGCTGTTTTTACCGGATCTGTACACCCTTTCATGATGTCTGCGACCTCTCCGCTCACATCCCCGGAAAAGACACATGTATTACGTACTGCCAGAGGATAGATCGTCTTGCCTGTGACCTCATCCTCCCATACGAACTGCTCCTGCAGGTCAAAACCCTCATCATGGTACAGGTAGTCAGGGTACTGGTCCACCAGCAGGGTCATATTCTCGGTCCAGCTGTATTTGCTATGCGGCCAGCCTACAACTTCCATAGTATCGATAACACCCATATCCTGTGCCAGCGCATTCGTTGCCATGGACAGAGCAGGATTGTTGAACAGCAGTTCAGAGGGTGAGAGACCGCCCAGCAGATCGGAAAGTGCAGATCCTGTCCTTTCCGAAAAAGCCTCGTTCAGATACCCGTCTAAAGAACCTTTTACTTTCGCATTGCTGTCCACAAGCTCCTGCATGGTCTTCTCATAAGCCTCGTTCCTTACGATCATGCGGGCTGCATCGCTGGAGGTTGTGAGATCATTTCCAGTGAAATGACCTTCTGCCTGTACATACATCTCTCTTTCATTTTCCATTTCCAGAGCCATGTCCTCTGCAGCCTTGTAAAAGAGATCTGCAGGATTGCGGCCCAGGTTATCACCCATGAGAGGAACTGTACGCGAAGGGCCGGTATCATCCATTGCACGGAGCATTGAGAGCAGTTCCTTTGTCATAAGACCAGGGAGCCACTTTGGCACATCACATGCAACGGTGTGCCGGGGCATATTAGTGCCATCTTTATAAACACCATATTCCCTTTCTATCTGCGCTATATTCACATAAGCTTCCCTGTACTTATCTGCTGCATCGCTGCAGCAGGTATCTGTTAGCTGCACTCCGCCAACATTTACTGTGGTATCTCTGAACTCATTTTCAATGGCCTGTTCATAGTCTGCAAGCCCATCATAGGTATTTGTCCTGAAGCATTTGTGATAGACAATGGTAATGTTCTCTGTCTCAAGCTCCGTATGCGTTTGTTGTGTATGATGGTCATACGTACCCAGTCTTTCATCTTCATGCCTGCTGTCTATGATACCCATGTGCGTATATGCATAATCATAATCCAGCTCCCACTGCGAATTGATATCGAACTCCACAATGTACTCGATATCCCAGTCAAAGGAGTGTGATTCACTGTTGAGGAAGCCTCCCTCACGCTCCGTGCTAAGAAGGGTATCATTTCCTGCATACCTCATTACAGGCGTAACCTTAAGGTTCTCCAGAGAAGTGGACCGATGTTCAAGCCTTGCATTTGTGATCTGCCAGTTGGCGATGTCCAGGCCCGCGATGCTACCGGGTTTCATTATTCGCTCACTGTAACTGATCCTGCTTCGGTTCCCGAAAGAATAACCTGGTACAATGGCCCCCTCATGCCACAGCGATACAAGATATTCGGCATCCCATGTAAGGTAATAGAAAGAAAAGCTCTTTCTCAGAATTACTGTATCAGGATCAAAGACCGTCTCAACCCGTACATCACGCACCTCAGGCCTGTCATTCACACCATTCCTTGATATTTCCGGCATGACCTCGGCACTGTAGATCGTCCGGGTCACATTGTGTATAAGATCAGGGTCTTCAGGACCCCATATCCGGTCATTGAATATCCAGCCATTTTTTACAGCTGCCGTGTAGTTAGAGACTGCCATGGTCACAGAAGCATCATCCTCTACGCTCTGCAGGCTTGTACCCGCATCTTCCATCGAACTATCCATGCTTTGTTCCATATCCATATTGAAGGAACCGTTCGTTGCAAATCCGGCATAGACCGTTGAGAGGTTACCTTTCTGTGCATCGTAATCAGAAGTATCTCTTTTTATATCACGATACAAAGTTTTCCCATTGTAGTACCCTGTGTACATCAGGGACCAGGGATCCACCGCATCAAAAACACGTTTCTGGCCGTATACCGTGCCTGCATTCACGGAACCTGCGATGGAAGGACCTGTCAGGATGTTCAGCGGTCCTCCGGCATAATGTTGCCACGGACCATAGGTGAAAGAACGCACATTCGATAGGCCCAGTACAATATCCGGTGATACACCGGTGTTGAGTTCCCTTTCGTACTCTGCGGTGAGCTGCGCCAGCAACGGTTCTCTGGAATCCACAGGTGTAAAGATATCCATGCTGCCATTCTTCTTTATGCCTGTATCGATATCAGTGAGTGTGTAGTTAAGGTCTTTTACTGTGAGGGTATAATGGATAATGTAATCCTCATGGTCCTGTGGTATGCTTCTCTTCAGGGTCCCGTTCACTTTACCTATAATGATCTGCTCAAGAGCTATGTTATCGTTCACATCCAGTACATATCTTCCTGTTCTGTGTACACCGTTCCTGTAGTTGTGCTCCATTAGCTCATTGAAACGTGCTGCAACAATATCCTTGACGGGATTTGTGCCCACATGGAACCAGTCAGTGGCCTGTACATCATTGCCAACCCTCAGGACAACGGACCCAAAACCGTATGCAACATCTGCCGGTATCTTTATTTCCTGTACGAATGAAGAACTCCCCCATAAGCTATGGGACCCGTTGTAGTTAAAGCTCATATTGAAACTGCCGCTCTCATCATATACCGTAAGCACCCTGTCCTTATTGCTGATAAGAGAAAGCAAGGCTCCCAGGATATTAGAGGGAAGTTCCACTTCCACCTGTAAAGTATCTCCCGGTTCCAGGTCCTTGTTCAGAGGACGGGCCTCATAACCTTCATTGCTCCACGATCCCACGGAAACATATTCCGGCTGGATGACAGGATGCTCGCCCTGCCACTCTAAGGCCTCCATGCCTGCATAGTTAAGACATCGCGATATATCCGCACATGCCATATCCAGGATATCATGCTGCGGATCTGAAACATCACCAGAATATACAACCTCTGCAAGCTGATAGTCCATGCGTGTAAGATCTGCTGCCATCAGCAATGAGAAAAGCAGGATGAATATACCTATCAATGCAAAAGGAACGTAGGCATCAGTATCATTGATGAGTTCATTCGGTCCGTTTTTCCATTCCCTTGCCATGGTGCTGTCCTGTATAAGTTCTTTTTCAAGTTAATTACAGTGTAATTATTTAAATATTGTGGTTTTGCACATTCCGGATAAAGTACCGTACAAATAAAAGGCTCAAACCCGAAAATAAGATCATCAATATAGAGAAGAGCACCTGAATACCACCCCTACACAATTATATAACATGTGTTGTATTTTATCCACTATGATCATTGGTGTGCTTGGGCCTAGAGGGTCATATTCGGATAAAGCTGCCCACCTGTGGCTCACGCAAGAACGCACTTTTTACCCTCTGTCAAAAGATATATCCATTAAATATTGCGATGATATTATCGATACTTTTGATTCGGTTGTGACCAATACCTCCGATATTGGCATCGTACCTGTGGAGAACTCCATCGAAGGCTCGGTGGGCGTTACCCTGGACCTGCTCATGGAACACGATATCCGAATCATAGGAGAGGTCGTTGTGCCTATTGAACACTGCCTGCTGTCCAAAGGAAAACTAGAGGACATAAGGGTGATACTTTCCCATCCCCAGGCACTAGGACAGTGCAGGCAGTTCATCAAGGATCATTTCCCCCATGCGGAGATACGCACAACAGGCAGCACCTCCCATGCAGCCAAACTTGCCACGGAGTTCGAGGAGATGGCAGCCATCGCATCCAGGGAGTCAGCCACTATGTACGGACTGAACGTGCTGCTCTGCAATATTCAGGACTGTAACAGCAACCATACCCGTTTCATAGTATTCAGGAAAAAACATGAAGATGATGACCTTGCCTGGAAGACTATCAACGGAAGTGCAGCCAAACCCGCCGACACCGCAAAGAGCGATCGTCCTCACAGAACCTCTATCATAGTCTACCTTGACAGGGACAGGCCAGGAGCATTGTATGACCTCCTGGGAGAATTCGCTAGCCGGAAGGTCAATCTCACACGTATTGAATCCAGGCCTTCAAAGCGCATCCTGGGAGATTATGTCTTTTACATAGACTTCGCAGGAAATATCAGCGATACTATTATAAAAGATGCTTTAAATAGCATCCTGCCGAAAGCAGGGATGATGAAA
>NZ_MVQX01000098.1 GCF_002067275.1 Methanomethylovorans sp. PtaU1.Bin093
ATCTATAAAACTAATATAATATAATTCATAATATAGTATGTTTCATAGATTGGTGGAAAAATGACAGAGAATTCCAGTGTGAAAGAAAAAGAAAAAAAAGAGGAACTGGAAAATATACATAAGAACAAAGAAGGTACGACACTTCAAGAAACAATTGAAAATCGTGTTATAGATGAGCTTGACACATTACAACAAAAAGAGATGGACACATCTGAAAACAAAAACCTGATCGATGATGAAAAAAAAGAGCTGGATGTTTCGGAGGTCTCTATATATCGTCCGAGGATCAAAAAACAGACCATTGGCTCACAAATAGATCAAATCCCCCCAGCAATGAAAGGAAGCGCCCCTAAACCTGCTGAAGAGTTCATACTAGAAAACAAAAAGGAACAAAATGATGCTGTTGCAGAGATATTTAAAACTGGTGAAGGTGCTGAATCTTTATTGAAGGATATTGAAATACTGGTGCCCCGTTCCCCTAAATTTGGAATGTCACGAAATATTGAAGAGCAGATACGGAACGAAACGGATACAGAAAAAGAGCATTTTTCTGACCTTCCGAATGCTGAAAACAAAATGCCATTCCCTGAACAGGCTCCAAATATATCGTTTGAGAACTCCACACATTTACAGGAGATCACAAGCGAAACCAGCACACATGTGGCAAAGGAAAACATTGAAAAAGTAGCATCAGAAAAAACCATCAAATCATCAGCAATAACCAATGAAATAGAAAAAGAAAATTACGTACATGCACTTGATATTGAAAAAGAGGTTCTCGGAAAAACAGATCCGATCGAATGTAATATAACTGAAGGAGGCTTGAAAAGAAAACCTTCGGTCATAGAGAAGATCCGCAGCCTGTTCCAACAGGAAGAAAAAGAGATCGAAAGATATGATCCTCTTATACACGGCGAAATATCCCATTTTAGTGGCCTCGAAGGCTATCAGGAAGTGGAACGCTACTGGATCAACGAACCTTATGCTTTCGTAGTTATCCTTTATAATGCCGAGCGGAACGATCATCTGTACTATGTGGTCGAACCTGAAATGACAGATTTTGAAAAAGTATTTCTCACAGAGATCAAGGATCGACTTAGAGATGTGCTACTTGTCGAAAAAGTAAATGAAGATGGTGACAAGGAAAAAATACTGGATATGAAGATAGCCTCTATCGTAAAAGATTACTCTATTGAAGTTACCCCTGCGATGCTGGCAAAAGTTTCCTACTATATTAAAAGGGACTTCATATGGTTCAATAAGATCGATCCTCTTATGCATGATGATTCTATTGAAGATGTTTCAGGCAACGGGCACGATTTGCCTATATTTCTGTACCATAGAAAGCACACTAACATTGCAACAAACATTGTTTTTCAGGAAGAGGAACTTAACTCATTTATAATCCAGATAGCGCAAAGAAGTGGAAAACATATATCAGTGGCAGAACCCATGATAGATGCGGCGATGCCTGATGGGTCCAGGATCCAGATGACCCTGGGCACATGTGTCACTGCACATGGTAGTACTTTTACCATACGTAAGTTCAGTGATGTTCCTATCACTCCTGTGGACCTTATCAAATGGGGTACGTTCTCAGCTGAATCCATGGCTTATCTTTGGCTTTGCATTGAAAATAATAAGAGCCTGATCTATGCAGGAGGGACCGCATCAGGTAAAACCTCATCCCTTAACGCTGTTTCCCTGTTCATTCCTGAGAAGGCAAAGATCATTACCTTGGAAGATACACGGGAACTTAAACTACCTCATCCTAACTGGATACCCAGTGTTACCAGAGATTCTTTCACCGCAGATGAGCGTGGAGCTGTGGATATGTATGACCTGCTTAAGGCGGCCTTAAGGCAAAGACCTGAATACCTGCTTGTAGGTGAAGTGAGAGGAAAGGAAGCATTAACACTTTTCCAGGCCATGTCAACAGGACACACAACTTTCTCCACTATGCATGCTGATTCCGTGGCTTCTGCGATCCACAGGCTTGAGAACCCACCTATCAGTGTACCCCGTACTATGATCCAGGCATTGGACATCATGAGCATCCAATCCCAGACCTATACCAAAGGTAAACGTGTAAGGAGAAATATCAAACTGGTGGAGATCACTGATATTGATCCTAATACCAGGAACATCCGAACTAACGATATTTTTGTATGGGATTCAGAAAGGGATATGTTCATAAGGACAGGTGAATCCAAAGCTCTTATGGACATAAGGCTGCGCAGAGGATGGACAAGTTCAAAGGTAGACCAAGAACTGCGCAATCGAAAAAGAATATTAGAATATATGGTGAAAAATAATTACACTGATTTCAAGGAAATTTCTGACACTATCAATTCATACCAATCTACACCTGAAAAGCTCCTGAAGAAACTGAACCTTGAATGAATATCACAGGTCGGCTCATGAATAGCGAGAACGGTAAGATCGATACAGCCAATATGAATGAAAAACATGTTTCTGAACATACAAATGAGCACAGCATGCTGCATGATGGTCAGGCTTTAGAGCAGCCTGTTTCCAACAATAGACCAATCTCCAGGAAAAAAAGATCTGGAAACCCAAAAGCTCTGATCGAAGATCTTCTTACTTCTTTGTCATTAAGGGGTAAAAGAAATGCAAACAACCCTCCTGGATCGTCAATAGAGAATAAATTGATCCTGTATTTGAACATCCTTAAGAAGATACCTTTTGTGATCCTTGGAGATAAGATACAAGAGAAGAAAGACAGCTATGCCAACCTGCAGACCCAGCTCAAACAAGCCCGCATACCGATGTCATATGAGATGTATATCTCCAATGCCATTTTCTACTCTCTTCTATGTGGTATAGCTGGTGCCATCCTGGGATTGCTTGTTGCCTATACCGTTGTATCGGTTATCGGGCTTCCCGGACAGATAACACAACTTACCTTCGGCTCATCCACGGCATGGTTACTACAATTCAAGGAATTGTTCATCGCCCTTTTGATAATAGTTTTTTCCACATTCTCTCTGGGTGGAGTGACATATGCTTTGTTCATGATGTATCCAGGTTTTCAGGCAAGCGAAAGAAAAGGCAAGATCAACAGGCAATTACCATACGCTGTGACCTTTATGTATGCTATGAGCAAGGGAGGTATGAACATCATTGATATGTTCAAAGCCCTTGCAAAGTCCGTGAACACTTATGGGGAAGTTTCACTGGAAGTTGATGCAATTGTGAGGGACATGGATTATTTCGGCCATGATCTGAGAACAGCCCTTTCCAATGCATGTGAGATCACACCTTCTGACCGTTTCCAGGAGCTCATGTATAATCTGCTTACTGTCATTGACAGCGGTGGAAGCATTTCAAAGTACTTTCAGGACAAGTCCGAAAGCTACCTGCTGAAGTCACAAACAGACCAGAAGGGATTCCTGGAAACATTGGGATTACTGGCCGAGTCGTATGTAACTGCATTTGTAGCTGGTCCCCTGTTCATTATCATAATGGGTGTTATGATGGCAGTCATGGGATCTGGTACTACCACCATGATATACGCCGTGATCTACGGAGTATTGCCCGTGGGTTCCGTGATGTTCGTGGTAATGATAAGTATGATCACCCCCAGCGAGATGGGTGAACCAGAACTTCTGCCCACACGTGCCGAACTGAAGCACGATATACCCCAGGTTCCTCAGCATCTGCATCAGCAATTGGATGAAAATGGAATACTCATCGAAGAGAATGAAGAGAAAGTAAAGCAAAGGCAGTATTATGAAGGTTTTATCAGATCTAAAAAACAGCTCAATTTAAAGAACACATTAAAGAATCCCCTTGCACCCATGTTCGCTAACCCCCTCTTCTCAGCCATAGTTACCGTTCCTCTTGCATTACTTGCACTGATGATACCTTTTGCTCTTAACATGCATAGTATTGCCACTCCTGCACAACTTGTAGATTTCATTGACGACAAACTTGTTCTTTCACTTTTCATTGTTCTGGTCCCACTGGCCATCTTCCATGAGATCAAGAACATGAAGAAAAAGAAGATAGAGAACAATTTTCCAGATATGTTGAAAAAACTGGCAAGCACTAACGAAACGGGAATGACCCTGAGGGATTCCATAAACCTGATGGCAAGATCAGATACAAATTCCCTGAGCAAGGAGACCAGGAAGATATGGAACGATATTACCTGGGGACTTGAAATCAATGATTCGTTGATACGTTTTGCCAACAGATTAAGAACACAGGTCATAACCCGTTCTCTTTCCCTCATCACCAAGGCAAATGAATCGAGTGGTGACATCGGTGAAGTGCTGATAGTTGCTGCGAGGGATGCTGCCTCTGAACAGGCCATGCGCAGAGAAAGAAGCATGAGCATGATGATCTATATCGTTATAATCTACATTTCTTTCCTTGTGTTCGTAGGTGTGATATTCGTCATATCCACTACTTTCCTTTCTGAAATGGCCGCAGCTGGCGAGAAAATGGCTGCTTCGGGATCTAGCGGAGGTTTCCTGGGAAGCTTTGATCTGGATGCCTATACCCAGCTGTTCAAGCATGCAGCCCTGATACAGGGGCTTAGCTCCGGACTTATGGCCGGTGCCATGGGAGAAGGAAGCGTGATGTCCGGGCTTAAACATTCAATAATCATGATGACCATTGGTTTTTTAATCTTCACACTGTTCATCTGACCATATCAACTTTTATGCATTGCACTGGTTGTAATAAGAGATGAGGATAGCAGGAATAGATGAAGCCGGAAAAGGACCTGTGATCGGTCCGATGTGCATTGGAGGAGTGCTTGCAGATAAAGATAAGATAGACTCCCTGAAGAACCTGGGGGTTGCAGATTCCAAGAAACTCACACCTAAGAAAAGAGAGCATCTCGCACATCAGATAAGGAAATATGCACAAAAGGTTTACATTTTCGAGGTATCACCTTCGCAGATCGATGAATTGCGTAAGGTCATGAGCATGAACCAGATAATGGTCCTGGGATTTTCCAGG
Source organism: Methanomethylovorans sp. PtaU1.Bin093 (assembly GCF_002067275.1). Classification (GTDB taxonomy): domain Archaea; phylum Halobacteriota; class Methanosarcinia; order Methanosarcinales; family Methanosarcinaceae; genus Methanomethylovorans. Next base: position 4,993 of record NZ_MVQX01000098.1, read on the forward strand.
GTGCTTGAAGAATTGCAGCCCGATATGGCCTATGTCGATGCTGCAGATGTGAATGCAGCAAGGTTCGGGACAAACCTGAAAGCACAGTATACAAAGAAGTTTCCTGAAAAGTCTAAAGAGCTGTCCGTAGTTTCCGAACACCAGGCCGATGCCACATATCCGATAGTGTCAGCAGCCTCCATCGTAGCCAAGGTAAGAAGGGATGAACTGGTAAAAGAACTGGAAAAGAGAATTGGCATCGATCTGGGAAGCGGTTATCCGTCAGATCCGAAAACAAAGCGGTTCCTTGAAGACTGGAGCAGAGAACATGGTACTCTGCCGGAGTTTGTCAGACATTCGTGGAAGACCGCTATGAACGTGCTTAAAGAAAAATAGGTTCATGCAGAACCTGTTATGTGATCTGCCATTGACTCGAATATCTTAAGCCCATCCTTTGAACCGAGTATATCCTCTGAAGCTCTCTCTGGATGTGGCATCATGCCCAGTACATTACGGGAGGTGCTGACAATGCCTGCGATGTTCTCCTGTGAACCGTTGGGATTGACCTCATCAGTAACATGGCCTTCTGAATCTGCATATCTGAAAACCACAAGATCATGGTGTTCCAGTTGTGCCAGAGTATCCTCGGTGGCATAGAAATTGCCTTCCTTATGGGCTATGGGGATACGTACCACTTCACCTTTTTTGAACCTGGAAGTGAATGGGGTTCCTGTGCTTTCCACACGCAGGCAGGTAGGCTGACACCTGAACTTGGGGTACATATTGGTTGTCAGGGCACCTGCAAGCAGGCCGGATTCTGTAAGTACCTGGAAGCCATTGCAGATACCGAGAACTGGCTTGCCCTCTGCAGCCAGTTCCTTCACGGATTCCATAATAGGAGTGCGAGCTGCTATGGCACCGGCCCTGAGGTAATCACCGTAGGAGAAACCACCGGGGATCACCACACCTTCAAAACCAGAGAGGTTATCTTCCTTGTACCAGACAAGTCGTGCATCCAGACCCACAACATCCTGCAGGACGTGGAGCACATCCTGGTCACAATTACTGCCGCCGAACTGGATAATGGCAACGGTCATCAGAGTTCCCTCAAGGTGATAGTATAATTGTGTATTATTGGGTTTGCAATGAGCTTCTCGCACATCTGTTCCACATTCTCTCTTGCATCATGTATGTTCTCTGACTCAAGAGTGATGGTATATTTCTTTGAGGTCTTCACACTTTCCGGGGAATAGCCCAGATGTTCCAGTGCTCTTTTAATTGTAGTACCCTCCGGGTCAAGCATACCGGATTTTAATTCAATGGTAACATCAGCTTCATATCTCATTCTATATCCTCAGTTGGGTTAGTTGCTATAGTATGACAGACCACGCAATTAAAAATAACGCTTTATGGTTCTGTCCTCAGGGAGCGCTCTGCCTGTATAAGCCTCTGTAGGGAAGTGATGTGTGTAAGGATGACGATCAGGGCGATCGCCGGTACTAAATACCCGGTGAATGCACCCAGGACCAGAAGGATCATTCTCTCCGGCCTTTCGGCAAGACCGACGTCCATTGATTTAGCGCCTGCGGCTTCTGAGCGAGCCCTTGTATAACTGACAAGATAAGAGCCAATAAGGGCAAGGGAACACCAGAGCCAATCCGGGACTAGGAGCAAAGGATACGGGACTATGCTCCCGTTGACAAGGCCATAAATGATGCCTACAAAGATAATAGCATCTGCATAACGGTCACATACGGAATCCAGCACAGCCCCAAAGGCTGTCATCCTGTTGGAAGCCCGGGCCACGGCGCCGTCGAGCACGTCAAAGATACCGCTGACAAGGATGAACACTCCACCCAGTACCACATAACCTCTGGCGAAGATCATAGCTGTTACAATGCTCACAGCAAGACCTATAACAGTAAGTGTGTTGGGAGAAACGGGTATTCCTTTGGCCAGAGGCAATAAAGCCTTCCTTACGGTATTTTTCAACTTGCTGAAAATGATGCATCCCTCATTTAACCTTAAGTGGTTTTGACAATATATTATTTTAGTTATCTGTTATGAACGGAAGCAAACAACTGTATAAACCTGCTCTATGATGAGCATGAGTAGTATTATACAGTACAATATAGAAAACATTAAATACGAATTTGAGTGATTTTTACCTGATGCTGGAAGAAGAATGGTGGTACATCCATCCAGGGTCTAATGTGATCAAACGCCCAGCAAGAGGTAAAAATATGAGACCTGAGCGTAATATGGTGGTTTGCGAGAACGGCAATATCGTAATGAAGAAGATCGCCTTGTCCTATAGAAAAGATAACGGGGAAGAGATCTTTTTACTGGATGCAGAAGCTGTGGTAGAGGAAAAGCCAAATTACCGGACCGCTGATGAGCTCTATAAGCGCATCGAAGAGAATTTCATAAACATCGGTTTGCTCAAAAGGGTAGACATGTCCTCTATGAGCGACGATGTGATAAGGGAGCTCATACTGAAGAAGCATGAAAAGGAAGAAAAGTTCCTTAACGCCGGTGCAGAGAGAGGGTTCAAACTCGCAGACGACATAGATCCGGATGACATCCTAAGGTTCTATATTTCATTGACCCCTGAGGAAAGGGTCCGGTTCAACTGCAACCCCTGATCACGGACATTTTTCCTCACAGAAATTTCGATGCCTGAGATGAGATGCGATAGGTTATTAGCAAGCAACCGCATTTATCCTGCTGATCCGAAAGGTAACTTACAGGAACAGGAAAATGTGCGGTATTACTGGCTTTTTTAACAGGGAGAACGCTGCCGAACTAACTCTCAGAGCATTGCATATACTGTCCGATCGCGGAAAGGACGGCACAGGCGTCGCAGGACCTGGTTGGGTGGAATATGCAGATGCTGCTGAGAGGCTGCACCTTCCACATGAGAACAATATCATTGGTCACACCCTGCATTCCATGGTAAATTTCACAAGACAGCCTCTTGTTCATGCAGGCATCCTCACGTCCAATTGTGAGATATATAACTGGAAAGAGCTGGCAGAAGCTTGCCGGATAGATGCCTCCAACGACTCGGACCTGCTTGTAAGGCTTATAGAGCAAAGACTGCACGATGACAATGTGAATACCGCAGATCCCACAGCAGTGATGCGAAATATCTGTGACTCTCTGGATAGGCTCCGGGGTGTGTATGCTTTCGCCTATTGGCTGGAAGGCGCAGTTTATATTGCGCGGGATATCATCGGCCTGAAACCTCTCTGGTACAGCTTTTCAGAGGGTTTTGCCTTCGCCTCGGAGAAAAAGGCATTGAAGGCAACAGGCTATACTGACATAAAAGAGCTCAACCCGAGGGAGATACTGGCTTATGATATCAAGCATGGAACTGTGGACCGTTACACCCGGAATTTCTTTTCTATTACTCCCCAACATGAAGGCACTTTTGAGCAAATTGCAGAACAAGTGCAACAGTTGCTTGAAAATGCTGTAAAGATCCGTTTTCCTGACGAGCCTTTCGGGATACTGTTCTCAGGGGGACTGGATTCAACCATCCTGGCATACATGTGCAAGAAGCTTGGAAAAATTCCCGGAAAGGATTTCAAATGCTACAGCTCGGGTCTTAAAGACGTGCAGGAGCCACCGGACATAGAATATGCGAAGAAGGTGGCGGAAGCACTGGGGCTTGAGCTTGTGGTCTACCAGATAGACCTGGAACAGGTGGAAGAGTACCTCAAGACCGTAGTGCCCCTGGTGGAGGATACGAATGTTCCCAAGGTAGGGGTGGCGCTTACCATGTACACTGCCTGCAAGGCGGCAAAGGAGGATGGGATGCGCGTGATGTTCTCAGGCTCAGGGGCAGATGAGCTGTTCGCAGGGTACGACAGGCACAAGCGTTCCACAGATATCAACAGGGATTCTTATGCCGATATCCTGAAGATCTACGAAAAGAACACCTACAGGGACGATGTTGTGTCCATGTACCACAACATCGAGACGCGGGTGCCTTATCTTGACAGGAGGTTCGTGGAATACGGCCTGAAGATACCGCCGGAGTTCAAGATAAATGATACTGAGAACAAGCTCATCCTGCGCAGGGTCGGAGAAAGGATTGGCATACCTGCGGAGTTTACCCGGAGGAAGAAACAGGCTGCCCAGTATGGCAGCAGGTTCGATAAGGCCATCGACAGGCTTGCCAGAAGAGCAGGATCCAATACCAAGACGGATTACCTGAAACAGTTCTATGGATATCCCAACCTGAAACTGGGGGTGCTGTTCAGCTCAGGCAAGGACAGTAACTATGCCATGTATATCATGCAGCAGCAGAACTATGCCATTGAGTGCCTGATCACCATAAAGAGCATCAATCCTGATTCCTATATGTTCCACACACCCAA
>NZ_MVQX01000099.1 GCF_002067275.1 Methanomethylovorans sp. PtaU1.Bin093
CAGTTCAGGACACCATGATACATACCAATCTCCCTCTTTATGTATGACTGCAGAGAACTTGTGTGAGTATTGCATACTTAAAGTATGGAATTGGTTCATATAAGTATTTTCGGCTCTGCCGAAGCAGAGATTAAGGCCTTTTTCCGTAAGCCCGTACCTTTGCTTGCTGCTGATGGGTTTATCCTCACAACGTGACTGCGATATGTCATTGAAACGAATGCTCTCAGTGGTAGTCCTTCATGGGCCAGCCACAGGATATGGAAAGAGTTACTGCAATATGTGATTCTGTTAAGGGGTTCCTGAGAAGGAAAAAATGAAAAAGGTATAGCCACTCTAAACCTCGTTATAAATTCAACTTAATGACATCTATACATAAACATATTTTCAAGATATTTTGCACCATAGATACAATTAGAACAAAGTTAAACCGGCACACATTAATTCATACAAAGGATTCTAATTTTGTGGCCGAAATAACTATTCAAATGCTTACTGAATATAACAAGTTTGGGCGTATTGTTGGTACTGTGCCTGGTGACTTTAAACCAAATTTTATGATTAAACCTCATCAATTTCTGAGTTATGCAGAGAGCAACTTGAATGAGGGGACTCCTCATGGGTTACTTGACTGTTTATCAAATAGCAAAAGAGCTATTGAATGCCAAGTAGATTCTTTGTTAACTTATATAGGTATTTATGATGTAATTAAAAAGAAAAAGTATGGTTTTCCTTCAAAGATCAAAGTACTGAATGATGTAGGCATTGTTTCACCTCGCATCTTAACAAAAGTTAACAAATCAAGAAACTTATTAGAGCATTCATACCAAATTCCAGATAAAGAAAAAGTTGAAGATGCTTTTGATGTAGCTTATCTTTTTGTATTATGTACTGAAAGGTATCTAAATATTGGTACATATTCATTTTCACTGGAATGCGACTGTAGATTTGGAGAAGAAATCGACACAGATTTCTACCCGGAACAAGGAAAACCAACATATGGCGGATTTTATGAGATAATATTAAATCCCGGTCCAAAAACAATATACATAGAAGCACATCTTAGGGATTGGGAAACTAATGACCCCATAGAACTTCCTGATAAGCAAGTTAGTTTTGAGTCAGAAGAATATTACGAATATCTACGATTCTTTCTTAAATTATATGACTTGATTAATGTACGCTGAGGATATAGTTTTTCATAACAGATTTAAGCCAAACAATCCTCAGTAATAGAATAGTGAGAAAGACTCCTCACTTCCCCAGCACGCTCTCAGCCAGCAGCACCGAAATATCCTTCATGTTCAGTTCTTCGTTGCGCTCCTTGCAGACGCCTTCGGTGTGGTGCATGCAGAACGGGCAATATGAGACCAGGGTGTCCGAGACCTCTTTGTACCTGTTGATAGCCATCATGGCGATGTCCCCGGAGATCTGGGGAAAGTTGGGCTTAAGGCCGCCCGGACCACCGCAGCACCGCGTCTTGCCATCGAACAGCTCGATGACCTCTACACCGATGGTTCTGAGGATGTCCCTGGGAACGCCTGCAAGATGGCGTATGGGACAGGCATCCCTGATAGCCACGGTGCGGTTCAGTTCTTTTGGCTTCAGTTTGCCTTCGTCCAGCAGTTCCTTGAACACGTTCATGGTAAGCTCCACTTCGAACTTGGGCACTCTGCAAAATTCGGCGTATGAATCCCTGATGCTGTGATAGCATCCCGGACAGGAGACCAGCAGCTTTTTCACACCCAGGGACTCGATGTATTCCATATACCTCTCGCCATGCGCTGCGATCTCATCCAGATGACCGCTGTCGATAAGGAAAATGCCGCAGCATTTCTCCTCTTTCAGTATCATGGGCTTAATACCAGCCTTGTTGAGCAACCTGATAGTAGATTGAGCGATCTCCGGATGGCTGTAGGCCACCCAGCATCCGGCCATGTAAGCCACATCCGACATTTCAGCGATCTCAAGGTCCGGTGTCACCCATGAGAATCTCAGAGCAGGGTCCTTGCCTCCCGGACTGTTCTTCTCCAGGATGTTCTTTGAGATAAGAGTGGTCTTGGCAGGCTCCCTGCCCTGCTCTGCCAGCAGCTTGCGCTCGTACTGGATGATCTTCGTTATGGGAATATCCACAGGACACACGTCATCACATGCACCGCACCTTGTGGAAAGGTAGATGTTATTGAACTCGTCCTCTGTAAGCTCCTCCCCTGCAAGTATCTTTGACAATGACCCGATCTTGCCCCGAGGAGTATAGATGTTGCCTGCTGTGACCATGTTCACAGGACACACATCCCAACATTTCTTACAATCGATGCAGGAATTAGCCAGTTCCTGTAATTCATCCATGAGATCAGCCCTGCTTCCAGAAGTCCTTGTCCCTGTCCTCATCCACTTCCATTATAAGCTCTTCGGGATAAGGCAGTAGGAATGAATGATATGCAGGGTCCCTGCCGGCCATCAGCAAGTGTAGTTTCAGCAATTCCAGAACCGTGCTGAAACATATCTTGTTCTGTTCGTAACGGCCAAGCACAGCCTCAAAGAACTGCTTTTCCTTCTCCGACACATCAGCAGCCATCGACTGGAACATTGCCCTTGAGGCCTTTATGTTAGCCTCATGGTCCGGTGGCCTTACCATCAACTGTTTCAGCAGGGACTCAAGTTCTTCCAGTATTTTGTCAATTGACTTTGAGCCATCCTGCACCAATCCGAACATCTTTTCCTGTATATCCATATTATATGCCAGGAAAAGGAATTCGTTCCTGCTCAGGAAATCCTGCACAGCCTCCAGGCTTGCAGACTCTTTGAGCTTCCTCAGATCTGCAAATGTATACAGATGTGTGAGGTAATGCTGCCTTATCCTGGTATTGCGCAGCCTGTCCTCCTCTTCCAGAGGATAGCCCGGATACCTTTCCAGTAGTTTCCCTGCAAAGAAACCAGTACCCCTTTCCACCACCGGCGCGTTCTCCAAGCCTGCATATATCTTGATGTTGCGAAGCCCTATTGTCGGGGATTTGGACTTGAATATGAAACCATCCACTTCCTGCAGATCCTCTATGAAACCCTCGGTGAAAGAGTTCATCCTGTCCGTGAGGTCTTCACCGGTTGCTGGCTGAACGAGCCTGTAGGACCCATCCTTACGCACTATCCGGATTGTTTCCCGCGGCACCCCGAGCCCGATCTCCACTTCTGGACACACTTTGATGAACTCAACGAACGGTTCCAGGTCCCTGACGATGCGGGAATGTATCACCTGACCATCATACCTTACCTTATCGAATTCCAGACATCTGCTAACTACCACTATAGGTTTTGGAAATTGTCTCATGGACTCCCCTCTTTTATCCTTAGTAGCATTTACTGTCAGAAAGTATAAAACGTCACCTGAAAGAAGCAAGCAGCGCTACAAGGAACTCCCATGTCCGTGACACTGAAGGTATATAAAGCCGCTCATCCGGAGAATGCGGGTTCTTTATGGTCGGTCCGAAAGAGATCATATCCAGACCCACGAACTTAGACCCTATTACGGCACATTCAAGACCGGCATGTATCACCTCTATCCTGGGATCTTCGCAGCAAACTGAAGAATATGCTTCCTTACATTGCTGCAGCAGGGGAGATCTCATATCCGGCTTCCACGAAGGATAACCTTCACTGTTAAGCACCGTTGCCCCGGCTGATCTGGCCAGCTTATTAATTTTCTCAGTAAGAAGTGCAAGTTTTTCCATGTCAGAACTTCTCTGGCTTGTGACAATGATGATACTGTCCATTGATGTTTTTACAGTAGCAAGGTTGCTGGATGTCTCAACAAGTTCCGGCAGATCAGATGACATGGAAGCAACACCATGGGGCAGAGAAAGCAGCAGTACGACAAGTTTCGCTGCAGTGCCGGGAGAAAGAGCTTGCAGCTTGTCATCAAATTTCGCCTTTTCGATCCTAAGGGTCAATCCAGGTTCTCTGTCAGCATACTCTAAACGCAGCTCACTTTGCAGCTGGGCAATAATTGACCCCATCTCTTCAAGGCAGTCCCTTGGATAAGCTAGGAGCGCCTGTGAGTATCTGGGAATAGCATTGTGGGCTTTACCTCCCTCTACAGATATCAGCAGTATATTTAGATCCAGCAGTTTTTCAATGGCTGCCGCAAGCACCTTGTTAGCATTTGCCCTCTTTTCGTGAATATCCACACCAGAGTGACCACCAGCCATACCCTCTGCAATCAGTCTGCAGATGCTATAAGAACCCGGAACAGGAATACGGTCTGTGCTCATCTCAATTCGGGTAGTGATGCCACCTGCACAGCCTACAATGAAAACGCCGTCTTCCTCAGAATCAAGGTTAAGTAAGACCTCTCCTGAAATGAAGTCTGGGGTCAGGGCATTGACTCCCTGCATTGAGGTTTCCTCATCTACAGTAAACAACAATTCCAGAAGAGGGTGGGCGATCGTCCTATCCTGGGCAAGTTCGAGAGCCATGGCCAGAGCAATGCCATTGTCAGCACCCAGAGTAGTGCCATCCGCCCTCAGCCAGTCGCCATCATAGACCAGCTTAATAGGGTCCTTGCTAAAATCATGAGTAGATGATTCGGTTTTCTCACACACCATGTCCATGTGACCCTGGATGACAACCGCAGATGATCTCTCGTAGCCAGGAGACGGCGGAACGGTGATCACTACATTATTAAAGCTATCGAACTTGAAGCTAAGTCCGTGGGATAATGCCCATTCCTTGAGCCAGTTAGCTATGCGCTCCTCGTGTTTGGAACACCGTGGAATGCTGCTTATCTGCTCGAATATAGAAAGAATGCTTTGTGTACGCTGGTCCATAAAATGATTATTGCCTTTATTAGTATTTTACCATACACATTGATCATGTACATCGATCCTGCAGATCCACCTGGATTTATATGCACAGGGTCCTAAATTATATGCAAAGGATAAGGAGAGAACAAGGAGCATCACTATGATGGAAATAGCTGAACGGATCTCGGTCATAATGGATGACATCGTGACACAGCAGGTCGATGCTATCGTTAATGCAGCTAACAATTCTTTGCTTGGCGGAGGTGGCGTGGACGGAGCGATCCATCGGGCAGCTGGCCCCGGACTGCTTGAAGAATGCCGTAAGCTTGAAGGATGCCCCACCGGAGAAGCGAGGATCACCAGGGGGTACAACCTGCCTGCAAAATGGGTGATACATACCGTAGGACCCGTATGGAAAGGAGGCACTCACGGAGAGGACAAAATGCTCTATCGTGCATACCGAAGTTCCCTGGAACTTGCACAGCAATATGAAGTAAGATCTATTGCTTTCCCGGGAATAAGTATAGGGGCTTATGGTTTTCCTGTAGAGAGAGCTGCAGGCATCGCTGTTCGGTCCGTGTGGGATTTCCTTACTGAAGTGGATACTATCTACAAAGTAATCCTGGTGTGTTACAACCAGACAGCTTTTGAAACGTACTCAGGTGCTTTACACAACAATACAAATAATATAAAATAAAAAGAAACGGCATTCAATAGTTCTTCTGAAAAAAGTTCTGGGAAGAAAAGCACCTCATCATAATTAGAATCTGTATATAGCGGAGTGAAGAAAAGATTAAATAGTTGAATAACAAAGGTTGTATTGCTGAGGCAAGGATAGATCCCAAACAAGGTTGGTTGGTTGGTACGAGGTCATCGGTGGTACGATGATGGCTGGCAAAACTGCCTAAAAACGGAAAAAGGTTCCTTTCCCCTTGATACAGAGGAAAGGAACCCTTCAGCATTATCTCTTTTGTTCCTGTTCTGACATTTCCGTTAATTGAGCCCCTGGCGATGCACATATATCTTTCAAAACTCCTAATTTACGCATGACAGTCCTGATCGTCAAGAATTGTGCCAGAGAGGGACCAGGAACTCTGGGAGAGATCCTCCGCAGCAGTTGCATAGAATATAGAATCGTTGAAATCGAACATGGCGAAGAGGTCCCTGATCCCACGGAACATGAAGCACTGATAGTTATGGGGGGTCCGGCCAGTGCGAATGACACGACAAAGGCAATGCAGCAGGAGATCGTCGCAATAGAACAGGCAGTAAGGGCAGATATGCCGTATCTTGGGATCTGTCTTGGCATGCAGGCTCTAGTTAAGGCCTGTGGTGGCAGAGTGATCCGTAATTCCATAAAAGAAGTGGGATGGAAGGACTTACAGGGAAAAGGGTTTACCCTAGAACTTACACCGACAGGGAAAAAAGATGCTATTTTTAAAGGGCTGGAAGCAACATTGCCCATATTCCACCTGCACGGGGAAACCGTGAAGCTGACAGATGACATGCAGCTGCTGGCCACTGGGAAACATTGCCGTAACCAGGTGGTCAAAGTCGGCGACAATGCCTACGGATTCCAGGGGCATCTGGAACTGACAACAGCCATGCTGGACAAGTGGCTGGCTGAAGACGATGACCTGAAACTGCTCTCAGCTGAAGAAATAAAAAGTGATCATTCTGCCTTAAGAGAGGAATATGAAAACAACTCGAAAAAGGTATTCACTAATTTTTTAAGGACAGCAGGGATACTGTAGATTAAAGAAGGAACGCTGCTATGGAAAAGTTCAGGATATCACTTGATGCAATAAAATCCAGCCTGCATGTAGGAATACCATAGTATTTCCACGGTCCTGAAACCAGCTTCCTTCAATGATCTGAGATGGTCTTCTACTGTGATGGGAAAATATTCCACGTCGAAGCGGGCAAGGTGTTTATCTACCTCTTCCTGGGTTTTCCCCATAGACAACTGGAAATTGCCCCAGTATTGCTTCCCGACAATGATACCTGCTTCTGTAAGGGGCCGTATGTTCTCAAATGTTATGTAAGCCCCCTCTTCTTTTAAAAGGCCATAACACACTTTTGTTGCTTTGGCCCTCTCTTCAGCACATAGGTAATGATGACATTGGATAGCAGTTATTACATCTGGTTTGTCGCTACGCTCCCATTTAAGGTCCTGTGTAGAGGAAGGTTGCATGAATTCCAGGCTTGCGGTGGAACATCCGGATAGTTTTTCCCGTGCCTGCTGCAGCATACCCTCAGATGGGTCCAGTAACAAGAATCTGGTATTCGGAAATTCCTGGATCGCCTTCTTAACAAATGAACCTGTGCCACAACCTGTGTCCAGCCACAGGTACGGTGTGAATGGCAGTGCTTTGACAAGATAGAGGGCTTCCTGATGAATTGAGGTATAATATGGGATCACTCTGGATACCTGGGTATCATAATCCTCGGGTAAATGCGGAGTAGAGTTAAGAAAGGGTTGTCCACCTGGCATGATTATAAATTCAATTCATCGTACTTCATACTTTCTTATGCAGGATTCGATCCTGTTACTTTCACTCACTTGACACACCGCCTCATGCATGCAGCTCCAAGCATCCACAATGTCAGAGTTATCAGGCCTCATGGGCGCGACTTCTGGCATACCGCTTTTCCAACCCTTTGAAAATTACTGTGTTCTTAGCATAGCGCCTGATAGGCAGACCATTGATTTGAAAATAATATTAGGGGAGAAGAACCCAATCTCAAAAAAAGCAAATAATGTATCATCTATCTTTGGATCTCGTTCGATCACCTGGACTTTGATCGCTTGTATCGCGAGGATTATCATTGTCCTCATCTACTTCATCTCTTGGCTGATCACCGGATTCTCCAAAATAATTCTCATCGCCTGATACTACAGCCGTTCCACTGAGAAAAGCTGCAATTACAAGTATTGCTAATATCAAAACAAATGTTCTTTTCATATTTTACTACCCCATAAAAGGATATATAATAGTCTTTATTTAAATCTTTTTGCTTTGTCATAAATCTTCTAGTGGTTGTTTTTAAACTTTGTACAGAGCAGATAGATAGATCCCAAGTCTATCATTCAGGACCTATCTCAAGATCTTCTGCACGTTCATAGATTATCAATCAGCTGCATACCTCTTCTTATTAACAGGTAAAGTATTTTTACCTAATCTTTTGATCTTGTTCCATGATGCTTTCTTGCCTGTTGTGAAGTGGAACAGGGCTTTTATTGTTATCAAGTTAACATATTGGATATATACCATATAGATGGGAGTAAAAAGAATTAGTTTCTTATTTTCTTTATCAAGATGGAAGGTATATAGGAATATGATACACCTTGATAGAATTACCATTAAAAAGATAGCTACGGCGTTGTAAGAGATATTGAAAAAGATATCTGCTATCATTATAAAAGGAGTTGATAATGTTAAGAAGGTCTCCATAATTAACGAGATCAAGATATAGGGGAGTCCAATTAGACCTATTCTTGTTGATTTGAATAAGATGGGTTTGTGCTTTTGAATGACTTCAAAAAGACCATAACTCCATCTATAGCGCTGTTTGTGGAAGTCATGGAGAGATTCAGGGGATTCAGTATAAGCGATTGCACTACTAATGTACTCGATCTTATAGCCTTTTTTGGCAAGTGTTACTGTTACATCCATATCTTCGACCAGGGTATCTCTGGAATAGCCGCCTACTTCTACCAATTGGGTTTTGCGGAATGCCCCGATTGCACCTGAGATTATTTGCATACAATTTAAATATGCAAATGCTCTCCTTTGGATGTTAAGACCGGAAATATATTCAAGAGATTGAAGTTTTGTTAATAATGTGTTACGATTAGAGATCTTTATATTTCCGCATACTGCAATTATTTCAGGATCTGAGAATGGAGTAATTAATTTTGAGAGAGTGTTAGGGAGGAAAATCGAATCAGCATCTAAACTGACAATGATCTCACCATTTGATCTCTTAATTCCATAATTGAGAGCTGAAGCTTTACCGCCATTTGGTTTTGTAAAAGTCCTTATCTTGGTATCGGATAAAGAATTGGCCACTTCAAGAGTACTGTCAGTGCTACCATCATCTATTATTAGAATTTCATAATTCTTATATGTTTGAGACAGAATACTGGTTACACAGTTTTTGAGTGTTAGGGCTTCATTGTAACATGGGACAATGACCGATACAAGGGGAGAATAATTTGT
>NZ_MVQX01000100.1 GCF_002067275.1 Methanomethylovorans sp. PtaU1.Bin093
ACACCTTTGAGGAATTCCCTATGGACCATGCAATAACCTGGGACAATATAGGGCTTGCATATAGTGATCTGGCATCTGTGGAAGAAAGAAAACTTAATCTTAAAAAAGCGGTCGAAGCATATGAGGCAGAGATCAAAGTAGAGACCCTGAAAGAATTCCCGATGCAATATGCGATGGCCCGGAAGAATCTGGGGATGGCATACACTTGTATGGCAGATGTGGAAGATATGGATGTGAATCTCGAAAAAGCAGCAAGGTCATATGGAGAAGCACTTGAGAAATTTGAAAATCTGAAACTTTCCCATCATGCAGAAAAAGTAAAGAACGAGCTTGCTGTCATATTCAGAGAACTGCGACAAGATGACTAGATCAGGATAATATGATCTTTGAAATATGGGCTGGAATATCATATGCAATCCATAGCAGGTGACAAGACTTCTACCACCTGTCAGAGGACTGAAAGACGTTATGATTTAGACTGGATACGCATTTTTGGAATGCTAATTATCTTTTTTTATCATTGTGGCAGATCCTTCAATCTGGAAGACTGGCATGTGAAGAACAACACACTTTCTCCAGGTATCTCTATAATACTCTCGGTCCTTGAAATTTGGATGATGCCTCTCTTCTTTATGATCTCAGCTATGTCATCTTACTATTCGCTCACCAGGAGATCTCCAAAGCAATACGTACTTGAGAGGTTTAAAAGGCTCATAATACCTTTTATATTCGGTACTTTTGTGATCCTAGTGCCTGTGCAGGTCTATATTGAACGTGCTTCCCACGGTCATTTTGAGGGTTCTTTAATCGATTTTTATCCCCATTATTTTGATGGGCTGTATGCATTAGGAGGCAATTTCGCCTGGATGGGACTGCATCTATGGTATCTGGAGTTCCTTTTCATCTTTTCCATTCTGACACTTCCATTATTTGTGGTTGGCATAAAGAAAAAAAGTTCTGGGCCTTTTACTAATGCGGTTTCCTTTTTCAGAAAGCCTGGAGCTATTTTCCTGATGGCGATACCTCTTGTTCTGATGGAAATTTTTGTCGGACAATACAGAGACAGCATTGGTCTCCAAGCATTTGGAGGCTGGAGCCTGCTGACCTATCTGGTCTTTTTCATAGCAGGATACTTCGTATCACTGAATGCGGGGTTCAAGGATACGATTGAAAAACATAGGACATCAGCTATATTCTTAGCCTTCGGGATCACTGTGGTGTTGACGATGAATTATTTGTACGACATCGGATCCATAGACAAATATGAGGATGTATTAACTGCAGCTGCTTCATGGAGCTGGCTTATGGCGATATTCGGTTTTGGCAGCAGACATCTATCATTTGATCACCCTATCCTTAAATATGCCAATGAGGCAGTTCTCCCATTCTACATACTTCATCAGACCATCATTGTGATCTTCGGATTCTGGATAATGGATTGGGAACTTGGGGTTGCATCGAAATACCTTTTGCTAAGTTTAAGTTCATTTGTGACAATAATGCTGGTATATGAATTCCTCATCAGAAGGATCAAGCTGATGCGCTTCCTTTTTGGAATGAAATGAAAGAAAAGGATCATTTTTGGTCTTGCAGAGGAATATAAGTACATAACTTATTCTGCATGAACTTCTGGAGCCTGGCAAATGTTAGCCTGTTCCATACAAATTAATTATATATATTATAAGTGTATAATAGCAAGTTAGATCCAGGGACAGTATAAGTATAACAAGTGAGGGAATGGACCATCACACTTGAATAGATATCCAACGACCGTGGGTGCTACACAGGAAGATATCTTACCAGGTCACCTGGAAAAAACAACAGAGGAGAGGTATAAATGGGACTTTTCGATAAAGTAAAAGGAAGTAAAGAAGCCGAACATGTTAAACTTAACAAGGAAGAAGCCTTCGCTGCAGTCTCTCTGGCTGCAATTGCTGCTGACGGGGAGATCACCCCAGACGAGGCAAGGGGTCTTGTAACATCACTACTGCGCATGAAACTTTTCTCGAACTACAACGATAAGAATATGGCAGCTATGTTCAACAAGCTTACAGGTATTATAAAACGCGAAGGTGTTGAATCCCTGGTGACTTCCTCAAAGGAGGTTTTACAGGCTGACCTGAGAGAAACAGCATTTGCAGTAGCAGCTGACCTTACATTGGCAGATGGTGTGCTCGCAAAGGGAGAAAAAGATATCCTTACGAAAATCCAGGAATCGCTGGAAGTCCCGGAGGACAAAGCGGTCAATATCATTGAAGTCATGTTGATAAAGAACAGAGGCTGAATCAGCAATTATTTTTAACTTCCATAAATGAGGACAGGCTTAAGCCTGTCCAAGCACTTGCTCATATAATTTAGTCTTAAGATGATCAATTCTCTTATATGTATCAGATCATCCTATACGGAAACTTCTCATGGAAACTGAACCATACTGGAAGCCTTCATGCACAAATTCCAGCTGATCATCTTTTTCCTGCAAGGCTATAGCATAGATCATGGGCAAGTAATGGTCAAGGGTCGGCACTGCAAAAGGCGCAGTTCTTCCCATATTCCGGTACTCAATGAGATCCCTGTGGTTCCCTGAAAGCAGATTATACTTTACTTTTTCATCAAATTCCACAGCCCAGTCAAAAGGTTTTGCGTCGATATTACGAAAATCGAGCATCCCCAGGTTGTGCACTATATTGCCACTTCCTATGATCAAAACACCCTTTCTGCGTAAGTCTCCAAGCTCCGATGCCAGATCGTAATGATACTGTATCATTTTCGGATGCCAGGAGTTAAAGGAGTAATCAAGGCTCATCTCAAAAACCGGAATATCGGCATGCGGATACATGTGCTTCAGCACGGCCCATGAAGCATGGTCCAGTCCCCACTCATTACTGCATTTGACCCGAGCTTTAAGTACCTTCTCACTGATGAACCTTGCAAGGTCGGATGAGCCAGAACTGGGATATTTCACCTGGTACAACTCCCTGGGAAAACCATAGAAGTCATAGATAAGTCTTGGTTTTTCATTGCATGTGACATATGTCCCATTTGTAAGCCAGTGTGCTGATACTACCATTATGGCCTTAGGCCTTGGAAGGCTTTTCCCAAGGCTCACCAGGCTTTCTGTATAGCTGTTCTTTAAAAGTATGTTCATAGGTGAACCATGCCCTATGAACAATACCGGCATTTTCCCGTTTTCAGGCAAGTCTTTATCGATCTCCCTTTGCATCATATCATCCATTAATAGAGGATTGGATAAAATGATACATATTTTGGTTACATCAGCTCATTTTTCTTGTGAAGTTCCATCTGAGGCATAGATATCCTTTACTCGTCCCACGCAGCCATCTTGCAATTGCACCTTTATCCCATGTGGGTGAGTTGAAGAATTGGTCAAGATCCTCTTCACAACACCGCGTGTGATCTTCCCAGTGCCCTGATCTTGTTTCAGAACTATTCCCACGTTCAAACCTATCTTTATATTTTTTCTTTTATTGCCTGCGCCCATAACACAAGTAAATTCTTCATTCTATAAGCATGTTCTTTCTTAAAATTGCCCAGCTACAACTATTGAGCGTATTGAATTAGAAATAACTTTGTAATGAATTAAAATAGGAAACACCTATTCAATTTATTTTATATAGGTACACTCCTGATTATATATTTATGAGCAATGAATATATTGGAAGCAGCATGCTTATATACCATGTGCGTGTACATAGGTCCAGAGTTCGAGTGTTTGTCGATTTAATAAAAGGATTATCTCATTCTTGTGTTCTTCTTTTAGTTTATTGATGTCACAACAAAGAGTTGGTCGTATCAAAAAGTTGAGGTCTGATCAGGATCAGATCGAACCTGTCATGCGAAAATTCTCCATCTCAGCTTTTGCTGAGGCGAACTACCTAAATAAAGGAAATTAAATATGAGATTCGATAATAGAGGCGGAAGCGGTAGAAGTGGTGGAAGCGGTGGCTTCAGACCAAGCGGTCCGAGAGAAATGCACAAAGCAACTTGTTCAGATTGTAAACAGGAAACAGAAGTACCTTTCGTACCATCCGGTGACAGGCCAGTTTACTGCAGAGAATGCTACCAGAAGCATAGACCAGCCAGATATTAGATCTGTAACCAACAGATATCTAATTCTATAACTTCACGCAAAGGCAGATATATGAACATATTTCTGCCTGATGGATTTTTTATATTTTTTTTAAGACTACGAAATCGCATAATGTGATTTTCTAAAGGAAGCTAAGGAGATACAGAGATGACAAATGAAAGTGTAATATGTCCAAGTTGCGGAACTCAGATTTTAGCTACGGTACCTTTAGGACAGCAGATAATGTGCGTTTCATTGAAACAGGGAAATCCTGCTGCTTTTGGAGCAAAATACAGATCTGCATCCAGATGTACTAACTGCAAGAAAAGCTTTACCTCCTACACCAATAATAAGCATGAATGCTTA